>CAZMPP010000019.1:0-17291 GCA_964568035.1 uncultured bacterium | reverse complement strand
GGCCGCTTCGCGCGCGGAGAGGTCGCCGATGATTTCGGCGAGCTCTGACGGATGCAGCCGCGCGAGGCGGCTCTCCTTGACCGAGAGTCTTACGTGCGACGGATTGACCTCGCGAATTGGCGCGACCGAATCCCAGGCAATCATCGAACGCGGTACGTTGCCGATCCGCGAGAGCCAGCGCTTACCGAAAGAGCGTAACCCGAGCCGGCGCAGCAGTCCGGCGAATCCGACGTCGGCGGCGACGACGCGCAGCCGGCCGCCTGCATTGGCGACCTCGATGTCGTTGATGCGAACGACCTTACGGCCGTCTACATCGACGATCTGCTTGTCGAGCAAATCCGCGACGAGGTAGAGCTCCTCTTGTTCCGGCGGCGCCGGTTCGGCCGGCGCGACGTTCAGCGCAACCGTGCCGTTGCGGTCGACGTCGGCGACCGTTTCGATCGGCGCAAAGCGCATTCCGCGCGCCGTTTTTATCACCAAGCCGTCGATCTGCGGGAAGACTGCGTCGGGTTTACCGACGACAAAATCGGCGACCTTGCCGATAGGCAGGTCGTCGAGCGTCGCTTGCCGTCCGACGAGTTCCGAGATGAATCCCTCGGTGAAGGCCATACGTCGGCCCTTAGGCAAGCTCGGGCGAAAAGCCCGCCCCTAGTCGGGTTCCTCTTACGCCGCAAGCGGCTCGCGCCGCATCCATGCGCCGTCGCGCAGCTTCCATTGCGTTACGAGGGCGCGCGCAGTCCAGGCAACGATCCAGCCCAAGGCAACGCTATAGAGGCCCAAGTTCAGGCGCTCGATTCCCAGCCACGCCAGCGGAATCACCAGGGCGCCGCAGATTATGCCGACCGTCATCGAAAAGCGCGTATCGCCCGAGGCGCGAATCGGTGCCAGCGATACCATCGCCCATCCTTTGAGCGGCAGCGTGACCATATGCAGCGCAAGCGGCAATGCCGCAATGCTCGCTACGGCGGCATCCAGCGTGAAGAGGTAGGCCAACGGCCACGCCAGCGCGGCGACCACGGCGCCGGCGACCGTCGTAACGATCAGCGAGAAGCGCAGCGAGCGCTCGAAAAACGAACGCGCCCCCGCCGGGTCGCGCGCTCCTAAGCGCTGTCCGATGACGATTTGTGTCGCGCTCTGCAGCGGGCTCGGCACGACGAACGTCAGATCGGAGACGATGTTAAGCGCGCGAAATGCAGCAACCGCGATCGCACCGAGCGGCGCGAGCAGCGCGACGATCACGATGTCGGGTACCGTCACGCCGAGAAGAAAGATCGCTTCGGGAAGTCCGAGCAACGCCGTACGCTGTGCGAGCTGCGGAGAAAAATCGAGCTTGGCGAAGATGCGGTACTCCGGCCGCCGTGCGGTATAAAGAAGCGCGTACCCGGCGGCGATCGTCTCCGAGAGCAGCGACGAAACGCCGGCGCCGACGATCCCGTACGGATGATGCGTCCACCACCCCAGACCGAGCATCAGCAGCAACGGGATGTGGATCAGATTGACGATGACCAGCACCAAGATCCCGAGCTGGCGGTTTCCGGCGGCGCCGAGACCGACGATGAGCGAACCCGAGATTACGATCGGCAGAATCGAGGCGCAGCGCAAGATCAAATAGATCGAGCTCGCATGGGCGCTGGGCAGCGACCCGACCAATGCATGGAGCGACGGACCCGCGCCAAAGAGGCTGGCGGCAAAGCAGGTGAGGCCGACGAGCATCGGCAGCGCAACGCCCGCGCGCACCGTTCGCGCGAAGCCGTCCACGTCGCCGGCGCCGATCCGCTGCGCCGCGACGATCGAGGTGCCGCTGAGAAAACCCGACGCGACGAAAACGATCGCGACGAAGATCGTGTTGGCGGCCGTCGCGCCGGCGAGTGCGACGAATCCGAGGCTGCCGATGGCAATTGTATCGACCGTTCCAAGCAGCTGATCGCCGAGGATCTGGATGGCAACGGGAATCGAAAGGCGCCGGAATGCGGCGCCTATTCGGCTATGGTCGACGATCATGCTAGTCGGGTCCATACTTAACGAAGTCTATCGAGGACGCGGAAAAAGGCGTCAATCTCCTCTTCGGTCGTGTAGAAATGCGGGCCGACGCGAATTCCGCAGGCGGGCCGGTAATCCACAAATACCCGCTCCGCGACGAGTGCCCGGCAGGCGCGATCGGCTCCGTCGAAATCTATCGCGATCCAACCGGTGCGACGCTCTGCTTCCAATGGCGTGTTTACGCGCAAGCCGCGCTCCTGGGCCATCGCCGCGATGCGATCGGTCAGCCGAACGTTGTGGCGGCGAATCGCCGGCACGCCAAGCTCGGCGATGATGCGATGTCCCGGTTGAGCGACCAGATAGCCCGGAATCGTCGGCGTGCCGTGACCGAAACGATACATCGACGGGGCGTGAACCGTCGGCGCCGGCTCGAACTCGAAAGGACGCGCGTGAGCCATCCAACCGGTAATTGCTGGGCGCAGCGATTCGCGAAGCCCGGCGCGCACGTAGATCCAGCCGCATCCTGGACCACCGCAGAGCCACTTGTGCGATCCTCCGGTCGCCATGTCAAGATCCAAGTCGAGAACGTCGTACGGGTAAATGCCGGTGGTTTGATACGCATCCACGCAGAGCAGCGCTCCGACGCTGCGGCAGTGCGCCTGAATGGCGCGAACGTCGGCTATCGCACCCGAAACATAATACGCATGCGAGATCACTGCGATCGCCGTCTTCTCGGTGATCGCGGCGACGATACGCTCGGCGGGGACGGTGCGCCCGTCGTCGGAGGGAACGACGCGCACGGCCGCGCCAAACCGCTCCCATTCACGCCAAACGTAGGTCAGCGATGGAAACTGCAACGCTTCGTAAACGACCTCGTTGCGCGAGTTGCGAAAGTCGAGGCAGGTCGCAATAGCGGCCTGCATCACCGAAACGTTCGGACCCAAAAAGCAAGTGCCCGCCGGCGCGCCGATAATGGCGCCGATGCCGTCGGCAATCTCGGCGATGGCGGGCAGCCACCGCTCCCACGCTTCGGGGCCGTCCTTAGCCCATTCGTTCCAGTAGCGATCTAGCGCGCGGCGCGCGCCCAGCGGAGCGGCTCCCATCGAATGGCTGACGAGATACGTCGAGTCGGCAAGGATCGGAAAATCGGCGCGGCGCTGCGCGGGGCTCGTCTCGATCGTTTCCTTCACGCGTACGTCCCCGTACCGAGATATGTGCGCACGTCCCAAACCTCGGGAAAGAAGCGATGGGAGAGCGTGCTTTCGAGATACTTCGCGCCGGCGGATCCTCCAGTGCCCATCTTCTGTCCGATCATGCGCTCGACCATGCGCACGTGGCGTCCCCGCCAGAGCAAAAAGCGCTCGTCGAACTCGATGAGGTCCTCGAGCAGCAGGTAGAGATCGTAGTTGGCGGCTTCGTCGGAATAGATGCGCCGGTAACTCTCGATTAGCTCCTCGCTGGTATCGACGGCGAAGCCGCGACGCCGCAACAGCGATTTCACCCGATCGTAGAGCGAGGGCGACTGCGCCCGTTGCTCGAGGCGCGCACGCCGGGCCTCGTCGAGCTCGATCCGCTTCAGCAGATTGATCTGCCGCAGGCCGCAAGCAAACTCCAGCTCGCGAAACTGTACCGATTGAAAGCCGCTGGCCGGGTTGAGGTTGTCGCGGAACTGATTGAACTCTTGCGGCGTCATCGTCTCGAGAATATCGACTTGCTGTTCGATCAGCCGCTGAATTGCGTGAATGCGCCGAAAGTGCTTGGCGACGCGCAGCAAGTCGTCGCGGTCCAACGCCTCCATCGTTGCATCCACTTCGTGCAAGAGCTGCTTGAACCACAGCTCGTAGACCTGATGGATGATGATGAAGAGCATCTCGTCGTGATGCGGCGGCCGCGACAGCGGGTGCTGAAGATCGAGCAGCTCGTCGATTTTGAGATAAGATCCGTAAGAAAGCGGCACTTTAGAATGGCTTACGGGGGGCGTCGAGGCTTCTCCTCGAATCGGCTGCGGGTGAATTACTTGCGCCCAGCGGGAGTGCTGGCAGCCATCGTGCTAGCGGCATGTTCGAATGCGAGCCATTCTGGGGGAGGTAACCCCTCTCCGACGCCGACGAACCCGATCGATATCCCCCTCTTCGAAGGGGCCAGCGTGCTGTCCGCGCGCGCGTGGCACAATAAGATTCCGGCGCAAGCGAGCAGCGTCGAGCGCACCGTTTTCGGACAGGGCGGCGGAACGTACGACGGACACGACGTGGTCGCCGGTACGCAAGCGATGATGCCGGCGCTCGAAGCGTGGCTTGGCGACCTGGAAGCGCATCCTCCGCAAGGCTACTCGCTGGCCGTTACCGGTAATACGGTGGAAGCAGTGCGCACGCATACGCGCGTGCTCGGTGTTGACTTCGTCGCGTTACAGAGCACCGAGAACGGCAAACGCCACGGCGTCGTCATCATGGCCGTCGATCCGCAAACACTCGACGAAAAGGCCGGACCCATGCTGCGCCTTATTGGAAACCTCAAGCATATGCCCAAGGCGTTTCGCGATCCGCTCGACGCCCAGGCTCGCAAGCAGACAGGATTCTCCATCTCGGAAGCGACGAATCCCGACACGCCCATCGGAGCCGCGATTGCCGCGCTCGACCAGTTGCGTGACTTCGGCGGCCGGGGCATCGTTGTTATTGACGCCGTTAAAAACTAACCGCTTCATCTAGTGTCTACCGGGTCGTCCCAAGTGCGCCAAATCGGCGCCTGGGTCATGATAAACTTCCTGTGGCTTCCGATCACCTTTCAGGATACGGCGCTCTTAACGATTGCCGTGCCGGCAACGACGGCGCGGTTGGCTCCCGCGAACCACGTCTTCGTTCTCTCGATCCTGGCGAGCATGACGGCGCTGGCGACGATGCTGGTTCCGCCGGTGAGCGGATGGCTCTCGGATGCGCGCCGCCGCCGCGGCGGTTCGCGCAGCTCCTTTGTGTTCGCTGGATTGGCCATCGACGTTGCCGCGCTCGTCGGCCTCGCCTATGCGAACACGTTGCCGGCCTTCGCGATTCTGCTCGTCATCGCGACGCTTGGCTCAAACATAGCTCTGAGCGCCTACCAAGCGATGCTCCCCGAGGCCGTACCGAGAAAACATTGGGGCATCGTCTCGGGGATTCGCGGCGTTGCAACGCTGGCCGGAACAATCATCGGTTTTGCGATTGCCGGCCTCGCGCCGCGCCCCGAGATAACCTACTTGGCTGCAGCCGGCGTCATGGGTGTCGGTGCGATCTCGCTCCTCGGCGTGCGCGAGGGCGCGTACGGCGCCGAAGAAGAGCATGCCCACGTGCGCGACTGGCACGATTTCATGGTGGTCTTCGTCGGCCGGGCGCTGGTGTTCTTTGGTCTAACGCTGCTGCAGACGTTCGTTCTCTATTTTTTCAGAGACGTCTTACGCTTGGGCAATCCGTCCGCCGGAACGGCACTGTATGCATTCGCGACGGTGATCGGCGCGGTGGCTTCCAGCGTCGTTTTAGGTATTCTGTCGGACCGCGCGCCGCGCAAAATAATTACGGCGCTCGCCTGCGCATGCTTGGCTCTGGCGACGATCGGTTTTGCGGTGGTACCGGAGCTGCGTTGGATACTGCCCTGCGCGGTGCTCTTCGGAATTGGATTCGGCGGAGTGATCTCCAGCGGGTGGGCGTTGGCCATGGACGCCGTGCCTAAGCTGCACAACGTCGGCCGCGACCTGGGATTGTGGGGCGTTGCGACGACCATCCCAAGCGTGATTGCGCCGCTCGTCGGAGGCTGGCTAATCGGCATCTTCCACGGCGATCTTGCCGGCTATCAAGCCGCCTTCGGACTCGCAGCGTTCGCATTTGCGCTGGCGTCGTTGACGGTTCTGCGCGTCGGACACCGGCCGCTTAGCTCGCTGTGGGCCGTCCCGTTGCGTACCGCTTCGGTAATCGCAAACTATGCTTGGGATCATCTCGCCTATCGTGTGCGCCACTGGGGCAGACTCCCGCGTCGGCGCGGGCCGACGCTGATAATCGCCAATCACCAGCACGACTTCGAATCTCCGGCGATCGTTACCACGGCGACCATCGAGAGCGGATCGTGGCGCCACCCCATATTCACCGCGAGTTCTCGCCGCATGTACGAGCCAGGATTCTTGGCGACTCGCCTGTCCTGGCTGAGCCTCTTTCTGCGGCGCGCCAACGCCGGTCCGCTCTTCGTTTCGCTCGGAATGTTGCCGATCGAGAACGAGCTGAGCTCCCGTGAGATCGCGGCGTTTGCGTGGGCCGTTGCCCGCCGTCACGGTCCGCTGCCGCTTGCAGAGATCTTCGACGAGCGGGTGTCATCGCGTTTTCCGGCGGGGGCGACGAGTTCCGACTTGGGACGGCGCAGGCTTTTCGCCGAGGCGCACCGCGTCGTCAAAATCTCGACCGTGCGCGAACCTTATCGCCGCGAAATCCTCGACGAGACTCGCGCCCAGGTGGAGATCGATCTCACTCGCATGGAGGACGTCGTGCGGCGCGGCGGCACGTTCTATCTGACTCCGGAGGGGCACTATTCAACCGACGGACGGATGCTGATGATGCGCGGCGCCGCCGAGCGGCTCGCACCCCTCGCCACGATCTATGTCGCCGGCGTCAGCTACGATCCGTTCGTTGCACGGCGCTTTTCGATGCTTTATCAGATGGTGCGTTACGGTGCTTTGGATCCGCAGCGCGACGACAAGAAGCTCACGCCGCTGAGCAAAACGCTGGCTGCCATTCGTCCCGTGGTGACGAGCCAACTGCTCGGCAAGTGGCTCGACGGCCGCGATGGCGAGTTTACGGTTGGGGAGGCGGTTGTAGGAGTCCAAGCAGAGCTCTCAAAGCTTCCGCCGCAACTCTTCGTCGATCCCGAGCTACGGCGCAATCCGCCGGCCATGGTACGGCTCGCGCTGCCGCTAATGACGCGATGGAAGATTCTCGAATGCCGCGACGGTCGCTATCACCTCGGCGCGGACCGCCGCCACCCGCAGTTTCCGTTTGTCGACGACATCGTCGCCTACCAGGCGCGTTTTCTGGAGGAGACGATTGCGAACGCCGATTACGTGGTGAAGTCTTCCTAACCTCGCCGTCGTTCGAAAGCGGCGAGCCGCACGCGTAACGAGGCGGGCGGCGCGCCCTTGATACGTCCGTCGGCGCCGATCACTCGATGCGCGGGCACGAAGAGATCGAGCGGCGCGGCAGACATTGCTGCGGCTACCCCGCGATGCGCCAGCGGCCGGCCGATGGCGCGAGCGACGTCGGCATACGAAACGAACTGACCGAACTCGAGCGCCGCGACGGCTCGCCAAACCGCCACGCGAAAAGGCGTTCCCTCGAGTTCGAGCGGCAGATCGAAACGGCGTAACCGGCGAGCGAAATAGGCGCGTACCTGTGCGGCCGCTTCGGCGAGCAGCGCGCCGCTTGGCTTGGCCTTCCGCGCCCGGCGGGAAGGGACGAAGCGGCTGCCGGTAATGGCCAAACCGTTGCCTTCAATCAACAAATCGCGCCGAAAGGGTGTTGCCAAGCGGCATTCCATAGGTGGCTCCGGGCGGAACATGAAAGTCCTCGCTTACGTTATAGGGCTGGAGGATATCGTGTACCGCGGAATTATTCGTGCGCTCAATCTAATTGCCATCGTTGCCCTAACGGCTTGTTCGTTGGGGGGCCGGTCGATGCTGCCGCAAAGCGCATCGCCGGCAGAACAGACCGGGTACGGTGACGTTCCCTTCGTCGGCGCCAACCCGATTCGCCGCCTCTGCGCTCCAGCAACCGAGACGCGCATGGCATGCCTCTCGTACATGCGCACCGACTTCCAGCCGGTCGTGCAAGCGATGCCGATGCTCGCAGGCGACGCCGAAACCTGTCCTTTCGAAGGCGAAGCGTACTGCCCTAACGATCTGCAGGATGCGTATAAGCTTCCGTCGCTTACGGCGGGTAAACTCAAGGTCGTCGCCGTCGTCGATGCCTACGGCTACCGTCATGCGGCCGGCGATCTCGCCGTCTATCGCAAGACGATGGGGTTGAAAGCCTGCACGACCGCGACCAAGTGCCTGCGCATCGTCAATCAAGAAGGCCATTCGTCGCCGCTGCCGCCCGAGCCGCCGCCGAGCGACGACTGGAAAGGCGAACAGTCTTTAGATCTGGACATGGTCTCGGCGATCTGTCCGAACTGTAAGATCGTCTTAGTTCAAACCAATAACAACGAGACGACCAATCTATACGCCGGCGTTAAAACCGCGTATACGGTCGGCGCCAAGTACATCGGCGCCTCGTGGGGCGCTGCCGAAGATTCGGGCAATGCAATCTTCCGCCACCCGGGCATCGTCATCGCTGCCGCGGCCGGCGACAACGGCGGCGGCACCAAGTTTGGCGGCGGCCCGATTCGGCCGTGCACGTACACGTACGTGGTCTGCGTCGGCGGCTCGCACTTGGTCCACGCCGGCAACATGCGCGGCTGGGACGAGACGGTTTGGAACGACTGGAGCTACGATCAGTGCGGCAACAATGGGACCTCGCCGTGCGGTGCCACCGGAAGCGGCTGCAGCCGCACGATCTCCAAGCCTACGTGGCAGACCGACACCGGTTGCCACATGAGGTCCGCGGCCGACGTTGCGGCGTCTGCCTCGCTCCGTTCCCCCCTTGCGGTCTACAACTCGGAAGAGGGCGGCGGTTGTCCCGCGAACTGCTGGTTTGCTTTTGGAGGAACGAGCGCGTCGGCGCAAATCATCGCCGCCGTTTTTGCCCTGGCCGGGAACGCCGGCAGTCAGACGGGCGGCAAGGGCATCTGGGAGCACCACGCCGGCAATCTCTTCGACGTCACGAGCGGCAACAATCTCAGTGCCAAGCTGGGCGTCACCTGCGCCTCGAGCGTGCAGTACATCTGCACGGCGCGCTTTGGTTTTGACGGTCCCACCGGCTGGGGAACTCCTAAGGGAACTGGCGCATTCTAGGAGCTACCGATAGAGAGGAGGCTCCATGACCACTCGGCTCGCTGCAACCCTGGTCGCCGCAATGGCGATTGCAACCTTCGTGGCCGCCGGACCAGGCGATAGCGCCGTCATTACCAACTCAGGCTCGACCAACGCCTACGGATACACCATCACGGTCACGCCGGATGGTAAAGCGACGGTCGCGATGCAGGCCAGAGGCGCTGCTCCGAGTGCGGCTAAGCCGTTCACCGTCCCCAGCGCAACGATAACCAAGTTCTTCGACGATCTGGCGGCGGCGCGGAAGGCGAACATCGCCAGCGTTCCGTGCATGAAAAGCGTTTCGTTCGGAAGCACGACGCACGTTGCGTGGCAAGGATGGCAGTCGCCGGACCTCGATTGTCCGCCGAAAGACGACCTGGGCACCGCGCTCCTCAACGACGTCGAGGCAATTCGCAAGGCGTCTGGGATTTCGTCGACGCCGCTAATGCACTAACGCGCCAGCTCGGCACGGGCGGCGGGCGTCAGATCGATGCTGCCGCGGGGCGGGACCGCGCTGAGATCGCCGACCACGAGGTGACGTTGCTCGGCGAGCCGCCGTACGATTGTTTCGATTTGGGATACCATCGCTCGACGTAACGCCGCACGCTCGCGCGCGATGTTCGCGATCTGCGCTGCGGCTTCGGCGCGCGAGCGGCGCGCTCCATCCCCGATTCGCGCAAAGCGATTTGCGATATCGGTTTGCGAGCCGGTAAATGACGACGCGATCGCCGCGGCGTTGTCGCCCGCAGGATAGGCTGCTCGAAATGCGGCGATCCTAGCCGAAAGATCGGCGGTCGACCCACGTGAGGCGGCCCGCAACACGTTGCCGCGTAGCGCCAGATTTGCTGCAGCCTTGGCGCGCAGCTGTTCGTTCATTCGGGCCGTGTCGGTCGCCGCTTGGCGCTCGAGACTGCTTCGATATTGCGACAACGTTACGGCATCGGCGGCCTGCATGCCTGAAAGCGTGGCGAGTTCCTGCCGGCTCAACGCCGCCAGCTCCGCCTCGAGTCGAGCGCGCGTGGGGCGATCGAGATGAAGCTCGTTGAGCTGAAGCCGAAGCGTCAACCGCGCCGAGGCGTTTTTTCGAGCTAAATCGTAGGCGACGTCGAGCTCTTTCTCGCGCAGCTGCTGCTCCCGCGCGGCCACGGCCCGCTCCACGCGAGTCCGGCTCGCCCGCGCGTAAGCCGCGGTAGTTGCGGCGCTTTCGCGCTCGAGACGCCGGGCATACAGGCTCATTGATTCGGCCGCCGATCGGCGTGCCGCCAAAACCGACGACAACGCGGCGTTCTCATCGGCCCGGTCGGAAGATCCGGTTTCGGCAGCGACGAGCCGTACTTGGCTGCGAGCGGAGCCGGCGTCTTTGCGCGCAGCGTTGGTTCCTCGATCGATTCGCTGCGCGATCGAAGCCGAGAGATCCGGCGTTAGCGTCTGCTTTAGCGCCACGATCTCGCGATCGTAGTGCGCGAGAACGCCGTACAATGGGTGCGCCGCCAACAGCGCCGGGAGGTTCGCGTAGGCAGTGCGTTGCGGCGGAGTCGCGGCGATGCACGCGGCGGATAGCACCGAGAGCAGAACGACGAGCGACAAGCGTTTTACCATGGGAACTTTCTTTGAAAGGCAAAGGTGATGCCGTTATTTCCGGTGATCACCGGAAGCGACGTAAGCGGATTAACGTTCAGAGTGCCGGCGGTTACCGGCACCGGCTGCTGGAGCGAGAGAAGCGTCGGTCCGGTGGCGGTAAAGGCGGTCAGGCGTAAGCCCGTAGCGACGCTCGGGTGGGCATCGAGGGTAATGCTTTGGATTCGCGGGTAGCCGAACGTCTGCGCAAAAATCGCGTTGACGTTCTTTCCAAACGCTTTGACCGCGCTTACTCCCAGGCCGCTCTGCACGCCGGCGGTCAGCGTAACGTTGGTAAAGCCGAGCGCTTCGGCCATCGAGCTCGAAAGCGGCTGCAGCAGGTTTCGCGTAAAGAGCGTGTCGAGCTGACCCAGCGCAACGTTGGCAGCGGCCGACGAGAGAGAGAACGCGCCTCCCGTTGATTGCACGCCTTGCACCGCACCGAACTGTTGGGCACCGACCAGTAATCCGAGGATCTGCTGGCGGCTGTATTCCGGTTGCGACGACAGTGCTAACTGCATGCTCGTCGCCGGACCCGTCACCTGCAGGCCGATTGCCGTATCGGGGTTCGTGATGAACGTCGTCGCCTTCGCGTTGACGTCGGGGATGAATCCGCTGCTGGGTGAGAACGCGACCTGCGCTCGCTCGATGGTGAACGTGCGGTAGAAGCTCAGCGTACCTCCGGTCGAGTCAAACGTGCCGGTTAGTTTTGGCGCGGCGAGCGTACCGTCAACGGTAACGGATCCAGTCGCGCCGACGTCGACGTTGGCGTCTTGAACGCGCACGTCGCGATCGGCGGTAACCTTCAGCCCTGAGAACGATAGGGCCGGCATAGGCGACGAGTCGCTGCCGCCGTTCTTGTGCCCGAGAAACGCGCCGAGCGAGATGCGAGATTGCGAGAGCGTGACGTCGCCGCCGGCCACCGCGCCGGTTACCGGCGAGCGCGCCAGCGTAACGTTTCCGTTAACGTTGCCGCGGAAGTAGGGCGACAGATCCAAACGCGCGTTCTGCGCCGCGAGGACCAGGTTCGCGGTCGTTTCGGCGGGACGGCTTAGGTTCGCGAACGAGGCCGTGCCGGCGAGGCTGAGCGTGCCTCCGCCCAGCGCCGTGGACGACTGTAAGTGAGCCTGGTTCCCGGAAAACGTGAGGTCGGCGCCGATTCCGGTCAGCGGCGACTTCTGCTCGGGCGCGCGGAAACTTCCGGCGCTCAAGCGCAGCGAGCCGCTCAGCTGCGGTACGCTCATCGTTCCGGTTCCCGCAAGTTGCCCGTCAACACGGCCGCCGATCTGCGCGCCTTTCGGCAAGAGTGAGTTGAAGTTCGACAACTCGACATCGTCGGCAACGAGGGAGGCCGTAATCGGCCCGCTCCCCGGGCGAATCGCCGACGATGTTACTTCGACCGGAACGACCGCCGAGAACGTCGCCTTACCTTTTTCCAGGTCGACTTCACCGTAACGAACCGACGCGGCCCGGTGCGTCACGTCAACGGTGCCGGCAATTCGGGGAATCGTCAGGGACTGATACCGTACCGACTGCAGCGTGACGGTATCGCTCAATCGAGGATCGTTCCGCGTGCCGTTTATGCGCAGCGTCGAATCGAGCGCTCCCGAGACTTGAAGGTTTTTTCCGGTCGCGGCGACCATGAAGGCGCCGACGTCGGGACTGGTGGTGTGTACGACGAGCGCGAGCGGATCGCTCGCGCGCAGGCCAAACCCACCGGAGACTTGCGTCGTGAGCGAAGGCACCGAAAGCACCGCCGAGGATATCGTTCCGCGGCCGTGGGCGGCCGAAGCAGTGATTTCAAATCGCTCCACCGGCAGTCGCGCGAGCGTCCCGTTGAATACCTCGGCGTGGACGTTCATTGCGAGGTCCGGATAGCGGCCGGCGATGTGCGCGCGGGCATCGAGCTTGCCGGTAACCGGCGCGGGTATGTCGAGCATCGGCAGCCACATCGCCAAGTCGAGGCCGCTTGCCGTCCCGTTGAGGTTGACGGTTCGGCTCGATGTTGCGACCGTACCCGTCACGCCGATATTGCCCGACTTTCCGCCGGACTGCATCGAGGCGTGGACGACGTCGCCTTTATTTTGCCATCGCGCCGCAACCGTCCCGAGGTCGAGCCGCCGATAGCGTGCCCGGGCAAACTCGGCCGTGCCCGAGGTCGCCGTTACCTGCTCTCCTTGCAGCGTTGCCTGCAGCTTCATCGCACCGACGCCGCTCAGCGTGTCGCCGGTGTCGAAAAAATCGTTGAAATCGGCAAGATCGGTTTGCGGGCCGTTGACCGTTACATGCGTCGTTTTGCCGGCGACATTCGCGTCGAAACCCAGCGCCGAGGTACCGACCCGTACGCTAGCATCGGTAACCGTAATCGCGGCTGGATTGCCGCGCACCGTGCCTTTGAGGTCGCGAAGCGCGAGGCCGTTGACCGAACCTTCCGGCGCGTCGAAGGTTCCGTTAATGGCCGGGGCAGCCGCCTGACCTCCAATTCGCACGTCCGCATCGACGCTTCCCGTAACGAGTCCGGCCGTACGCGGCTGCACCGCGGCGAGCAGCCTGCCGGCGTCGGAGGTTTGCACCTGCGCGCTCAAATCGTACCGCGGCACCGGGGTGCCTCCGATCGAGAGGCCGCGAACGGCGCCGGATACACCGACGAATGCCGGCCCCAGCATCAGCGCGGCGTCGTGCACGCGCAACGTGCCGTCGGCATAAGCAATGCCTGCCGTACCGCTGACGTCGAAATCGCGATAACGCCCGTCGGCAACCGCCACCGTTCCGGAAACTCGCGGAGACGAAGGCGTGCCGCCCACAATCGCGCCGAAGCTCGCCGCGTTGTCGGCGGTACCGGTAACGGCACCTTCGAGTGCGCCGTTTTGCATTGCGATTGTGCCCGCCGCCGTTGCGCCTCCCCAAGCGCTTGCGACGCGCCCCGCACCATCGGCGGCAATGCCGCCGGCAGTGCGCCCTCCGAAAAAGTCGGCATCGGCAACGGCCCGCGCTTTCGGTAACGATAGGCCGCGAGCGCGGACGAGCCCGAGGGCGAGGTCGTGCCGACGGTCGAGTGCCACGCGCGCATACAGCGTTCCGCGAGAGCCGCTTATGCGCAAGGGACCCACGGTGCCGACGCCGCGTTGATCTACATCGAAGAGCGCTTCGGCACGTTGCGTCGAGTCCGATCCCCACAGAACCCCGCGTGCCCCGATTGCCGTGGGATCGTCGGCGGTGGCCGTCGCAAATGCGCGCAACGGCAAGTTCGGGAGCAAATCGCCGGCGTAAGGAACCGAACCGGGGGGCGCACGTAGAGCCAGCATCAAGTCAATGGCACCGGGAGCTTTGTGCAACGACGCGCGACCGCGAGCGCTGAGCTCGGCGCCACGATAGGCTGCGTCGAAGCTCACGATATCGGCCTCTCTCCCGTCGAATCCGACGAGCGCCTTAACGCGCTCGACGGGAGTCGACGCGTACACTACCCGCGGCGACTTGAGGTCGATCCAGGTCATCGGCTGCGTCGCGTCTCCGGCGACCAGTACCGTGAAGTCGAGCGGTCCGCTCACCGGCAGGCGGTGCGCCGCGGTAAAGGCGGTGCGTAATCGCGCTAGGTCACCGCTGCCCCGCACCGCCATGCGAATGTGGGGATGGCGTAATTCGTAGATTCCGCCGCCCACGCGTACCGGCACGCGCGCCAGCGTCGCATCGAGTTGCGGCGTTAGCAGACCGTCTTCGTAGGCATCGACTGGGCCGCGAACGCCTTCGACGGTCTGCGAGAGCCCTTGAATCGCGATGCGCCCACCCTCGAGCATGGCGGAGGCCGCAAGGTGAGGCGTAGACGCGTTCTCGGTAGGCAACGTGAAGTAGCGAGCGTCGATTTGATGCAGCGTTCCGGCACGCAAGCTTAATGTGGGAGAATCGAGCATAAAGTCGACCGCTCCGGAGATAGGTAAGGCCGAGGCCGTCCAGTGCTGATCCATGGAGCCGGCGTGCGCGTCAACTTGGCCTCGCCCGCGCACCGGGTAGAGCCGGCCGGCGCCTTCGCCGTAACCCAAAGCGACGCTGTAGGTCGAGCGGGCAGCAGTGGAAACGTCGGCGTTCACGTTGATGTTGGTTGCGTAGAGTCGCGAGTTTGATGCGGCCGGGCGGCGTTCGTCCACGAGCGAGATCGATCCGTCGACGACGCGCACCGCAGCAACCACAGGCGTACCTTGCCGCCCGGACGGAGCGGGAAGTTGCGGGATCGGAACGTTGTACGTTCCGTCGCGATGGCGCACGAGGGTCAGGCGCGGAGAGTATACCGTTACGCTCCTTAATCCGAATAGCCGCTTCGAACCGGGTAAAAGGTCGCGCAAACCGTATGCAATCGTGACTCGATCGACCGTCGCGATGGGTTCGCCCTGTGTCGAAAGCACTCGAGCGCCATCGAGTTCTGCGCTCTGCGTCGTCAGCATAACGCGCCCGAACGATACATTCGCGTGAAGAGCATTGCTCGCAATCACGCCGGCAACGATGCGAGCGAGCGCTGGAAACTGCCAAATGACGACCGCGGTTACTACGAGCACGGCCCCTGCACCAGCGGCGAAGATCCGGCGGACCGTGGGACGGGTCATATTTGGTACTTTCCCGTAACCGGGCAAGCTCATGCGAAATCGCGGGAAGCGCTTGCCCGTCGTCGAAAGCGCAACCCGGGAGAGAGTGAGATGAAGTTAGTCGAGCGTTTCGATCGCGCCGTATTGGAGAAAAGTCCTCTAATTGCCGAGTCGAGTGAGTTCGCGATCTACGACGTCGGTAATGATACCTATGCGCTAGTGCACCGCCACGAGGCCGTTGCGTGGCAAGGCGTCACGATCTCGGGCGATGGTTTGTTTCGCATCGCCGACCTGCTCGGGCAAGCAACGCGAGCGCTCTATCGTAACGTCGCGGCCGAGCTCTCGAAGCAGCGAAATCGCTAGAATAAGGACTTTCCGCTCGCGCCGATTCTCGCTTCTGCTGGCTGCACTGCTATCGGCGTGCGGCGGTTCGTCGGCGAACTCGGCTCCGCCGGCGCCCCCGGTGGCTTCGTCGCAGCAACCCATCAAGCACGTCGTTATCATCATTCAAGAGAACCGCAGCTTCGACAACCTGTTCAGCGGGTATCCCGGTGCCGACGCTCCGAGGTTTGGCTACGCCGGAAAGCAGCGCATTGCGCTACGGCCGACGCGGCTCGAGGACTACGGAAATATCGAGAACAACTGGCGCGACGCCATCGCCGGATGGAATCACGGCGCCATGAACGGCTTCCGCACCGAGCACTTCTACGGCGGCCCGCGAGACTATGCGTATGCCTTCGTGCCGCACGACGAAACGCTGCCGTACTGGACGATGGCACGGCGATACGTTTTGGCCGACCGGATGTTTCCTACCGAGTTCGGCCCCAGTTATACGGCGCATCTCAGTTTGATTGCTGCCAACACGATCGTTCCAGGCAGCGCAGACGCCGAAGTGGACGCGCCAAGCCGTTTGCCGTGGGGTTGCGACGCGCCGCACGGAACGCGCTCGTTCACGCTTACGCCGGATCGCGTCGAACGCTTCGACGGTCCGTTTCCTTGCTATCGCGATTTCCCGACGATCGCGCAACGCCTCGACCAGGGCGGCATAACGTGGCGATACTATGCCTCGCCGCTGACCCGTATCGGCGGCAAGGTCTGGTCCGAGTTCGACTCGATTCACTCCGTTCGATATGGTCCGGATTGGCAGAACGTAATTTCGCCGCAGACGCGGGTCCTGCACGACGTGCCGAAGGGAACCCTGGCCGGCGTGACCTGGATAACCCCCGACTGGGAAGACTCCGATCACACCGGCAGCGGCGGCGATGGCGGTCCGTCGTGGGTTACCTCAATCGTCAATGCGATCGGGAAGAGCCAATATTGGAACTCGACCGCCATCGTCGTGCTGTGGGACGATTGGGGCGGATGGTACGACGACGCTTCCCCGCCGCAGCTCGACTTTCGCGGCCTAGGCCTGCGCGTTCCGTGCATCATCATCTCGCCCTACGCACGGGCCGGATACGTGTCGCACACGCAATATGAGTTCGGCAGCGTCTTGAAGTTCGTCGAAGAGGTCTTTAATCTATCTCCGATCGGGCCGCCCGACCGCGGCTTTACCGATACGCGCGCTAACAGCATCCTGGACGCGTTCGACTTTACCCAAGCGCCGCGGCCATTTCAATCGATACCGTCAAGGTATGGTGCCGACCATTTCTTGCGCGAAGTACCTTCGTACGTTCCGCCCGACGACGATTAGTTCATCAGTTTGCGGATGAAGTATGTCATCTCCAGGGCGCTGGTGAGGGCGCGCTCCTGCAGGTTTGCTCCGGCACCGTGTCCGCCCTCGACGACCTCGTAGAAGAGATAGGGTAAGTGCATCGCCTCCATCTTCGCGGCGAACTTTCGCGCGTGCTGCGGACCGACGCGGTCGTCCTTAGTCGTCGTCCAAATAAACGGCTCGGGATATTTCACGCCCGGCCGTAGATTGTTGTAGGGCGAGATCGAGGCGAGGAACGCGCGCTGCTGGGGATTGGAGACGCTGCCGTACTCGCCCGTCCACGACGCTCCGGCTTGAATCTGCTCGAAGCGCAGCATGTCGAGCAGCGGCACTTGAATGTCCACCGCGTTCCAGAGTTGTGGATGCTGCGTGAACTCGACGCCCATCAGCAGGCCGCCGTTGGAACCGCCTTGGATTCCCAAGCGGCGCG
>CAZMPP010000018.1:0-17684 GCA_964568035.1 uncultured bacterium | reverse complement strand
GATCGGTTTCGATGGCATAGGTGCTGGTGTTGTCGACCGAGATGTAGTGCAGCGCCTTTTTGCGTTTTTTGTTGGGCATCGTCCAGAAGTGCGAGCCGCCTTTGCTGACCGCCTTAAAGTTGGCGGCAAGGCCGTACACGCCCGCGATCAGCGGTGACGATACGCTCGTACCGGCGACGGTTCCCCAACCGCCGGACGGGTAACTATCGTAGAGCGAGACCGACTGCGCCACCGCGGCAACGTCGTTGCCGGTGCGGTCCGAGCAGGACGGGTCTTTTTGCCACTTCGGCTTGGTAATGACGGAGCAGCCGCCGCCGGTGAAGTGCCAGACGGTTTCGCTATACTTCGAACTCGCCAGCGCGAGCACCGTGCCGCCTACCGAAACGACGTTCGAGTAATCGGCGGGGTCCTGCATGCCGTATCCGCTGTCGCCGGAGCTGGCGAGATAGACGATGCCGGGCGTGTCGAAATCGTTGTACGACGAGTAGCCGCCGCCGCCACCGTAACTGTTGCTGACGACCTTCGCGCCGAGCTTAACGGCTTCGGCCACGGCAGCATACAGGTTGTTGGTGTAGTTGTCGTCGGCTTCGATGAGGATAATTTTGCAGAGCGGACAACTGGCCGAAACCATCTGGACGTCCAAATCGATTTCAACGCCCCATCCCGAATCGGGTTTGGGATAGTTCTTCGTCTCTCCGCGTTGGTTGTACTTGGTGAAATCCGCTTTGCCTAAACCGTACGCCGTGCGATACGTGGCTAAGTCGGAGGCGACGTTCGGATTATCGAAGGCATCCACGATCGCGATGACGGATCCTTTACCCTTCGTAGTCGGAAGATTGTACGCGGCCTTGAAGTCGGCCGGCTTCCAACCCGGATACGCCGGGCTCATGCTCGTGAATCCAGACTCGATCAGGACGTCGCATTGCATTTGCCCGTTGGTGCGTGATCCACCGCAGGCGTGTTTCATTTGGCCCATCGGCTGCTGCCGAGCGGCGCCGGCCGCAGTGGGCGCGCCGGCCGTAGCCGGCATATTCGAGGAGCCGCCTGTACTACAGGCGGCGATTGCGAGCGCCGCAAGCAGCGGCCCCGCAAGCTTAAGGGATCGGTTCACAACAGCTCCTTTTTGGTGGTTAGCGCTGGGAGCTTGGAGTTAGGCTCGGGCGCCGTCCCCACCTCTGAAAACGACGGCCTAGCATAAGCCAGCAAAGAGAAAACGTTCCTCGGCTCTCAAAGGTGCCCGACGGGAATGGGCCCCCCGCAGCGGCAAAAGAGTCGCCGTCGTGATCCGCTCTATTCCGCTCGCGGCGCTCTGCGGCGCCGCGAGCCTGGCTTTGGCCGCCTGCTCCCCAGCGCCGTCCAACGCCCTCGCGGGGCTAGGCCCCGTCTTGCCGAGCCCCGCTGCCGGTAGGATCACGCACGTCGTTTACATCGTGCAAGAGAATCGCAGCTTCGACGATCTCTTCCAGGGCTATCCCGGCGCCGACACCGTTTCGAGCGGTAAGAACTCGCACGGGAAGCGGATCAAGCTGCAGCCCATCAGCCTCACCGTCTCATACGAAATCGATCATTCGGCCTACGCGATGTTCGCAGCGTGTAACGGAACCGGCGCGCTTCCCGGGACGAAGTGCCGCATGACCGGTTTCGACCGCGAACGGCAGTACGTCGGTCCACGGGACGGCATGTTCGCTTACGTTCCCCACGACGAATCAAAGCCGTATTTCGATATGGCGCACGAATGGGTGCTTTCGGATCGCACCTTCGCCTCGCAGCTTGACGAAAGTTTCGTCGCGCATCAATACATCATCGCGGCGCAGGCAAAGTCGAGCGTTAACGTTCCCTTCGGACCGTGGGGCTGCGAGGGCGGCCCGTTCGACTTCGTGCAGACCATTACCGCGCAGCGCGGTTACGGTGACGAGCAGCGCGCCTGCTTCAACTATCAGACCCTCGGCGACGAACTCGACGCGGCCAACCTCTCGTGGCGCTTCTATACCAGCAAGTATACCAATCCAACAAGCGGTTATTGGTCGGCCTACCAGGCCGTCAAACACGTCTACAATGGCCCGGATTGGCACAAGGTCATCACGCCACAGAAACGATTTATTAGCGACGTCGCCGCCGGTAAACTCGCGTCTTTTACCTGGGTTACTCCGCTCTGCCGCGACTCCGATCACTTGATGTGCGGCGGCGGGGACGGACCTTCATGGGTCGCATCGCTGGTCAACGCGGTTGGCGAGAGCAAGTTCTGGGATACCACGGCGATCTTCGTGCAGTGGGACGACTGGGGCGGCCTCTACGATCACGTTCCGCCCCCGCATAAAGATTACGATGGGCTGGGATTTCGCGTTCCGCTAATGGTGATCTCACCGTACGCCAAGAAGAATTATGTCTCTCACGTGCAGTACGAAACGGCCAGCGTCCTGCGATTCGCCGAAGACCTCTTCGGGCTGCCGTCGCTGGCCGATGCCGACGCGCGAGCGATCTCCCCCGCCGGCGACTGCTTGGACCTCACGCAAAAGCCGCGGAAGTTCGTTCCGATCAAAGCGCCGCGAACCCGCGAGTACTTCCTCAACCGGGAACCCGGTGACAACCGGATCCCCGACGAACAATAGAACCCTCGTCAGTGCCGTAGGGGAGAGCAAGCCACCATGGGTACGATAGCGTCGGTTTTCGCGTTCCTATACTGGTGATCTCGCCTTACGCTAGAAAAGACGCCATACTTCATCAACGAGGAACCCGATGACCGAACTCCCGACGCGCAATAATAAATTCATAAGCCTGGTAACCATGCTGGCGCTGGCCGCCTGTTCGATTCGCGGCCAAAGCATCGCGCCACCGACGAGCGCCGACTCGGCGCTGCAGTATCTCAACCAGACCGGTGCGGGCAAAATCAAGCACGTCATTTGGATCGTGCAAGAGAACCGCAGCTTCAACGATATCTTCATGGGCTTCCCGGGCGCCGAAACGGCGACCAGCGGCAAATCCTCGAGCGGACACCGCATCAAACTCAAGCCGGTGAGCCTCAAAGTGACGTACGACATCGATCACTCGGCGGGGGCGATGTTCAACGCCTGTGACGGTCAAGGAACGCTTCCCGGCACCGAGTGTAAGATGGACCACTTCGATAAAGAGGCCTTCTTCGGTGGTCCGCGCCATCCGCAATACGTCTACGTGCCACACGACGAAAGCAAGCCGTATTGGGACATCGCGCACGAGTTCGTGCTCGCCGACCACATGTTCCAGTCGCAGCTCGACGAGAGCTTCGTCGCGCATCAGTACATCATCGCGGCGCAGGCCGCTTCGGCGGTGAACATCCCGCGCGCGCAATGGGGCTGCTCCGGCGGCGAACTCGACCAGGTGCAGATGCTAACGAGCGAGCGCCGCTTTGGGAGTTTGCGGCGGGCCTGCTTTAACTATGAGACGATGGGCGACGAGCTCGACAAAGCCGGGCTTGACTGGCGCTTTTACACCAGCCAGTATACCGACGGCGTGTCAGGATACTGGTCGGGATATCAGGCGGTCAAACATATCTTCAACGGACCCGATTGGAAGCGCAACATCGTCACGCCTCAGAAGCGCTTCCTGAGCGACATCGCTGCCGGTAAGCTTGCAAGTTTTACCTGGATCACGCCGCTCTGCCGCGACTCCGATCACCTGTCGTGCGGAATTGGCGGCGGCCCCTCCTGGGTCGCAT
Organism: uncultured bacterium; assembly: GCA_964568035.1. Classification (GTDB taxonomy): domain Bacteria; phylum Vulcanimicrobiota; class Vulcanimicrobiia; order Vulcanimicrobiales; family Vulcanimicrobiaceae; genus Cybelea. The sequence goes on along the minus strand of CAZMPP010000018.1, from coordinate 13,993 downwards.
CGCTCGTCAACGCCGTCGGCGAGAGCAAGTTCTGGGACAGCACCGTCGTCTTTATCCAATGGGACGACTGGGGCGGAGTCTTCGATCCGGTGCCGCCACCGTACCTCGGCTACGACAGCACGGGCTTTCGCGTTCCACTGATGGTGGTTTCGGCGTACGCGAAAAAGCATTACGTTTCGCACGTCCAGTACGAAACGGTCAGCGTTTTGCGCTTTGCCGAAGATCTATTCGGACTGCCACGGATGACGCAGGCCGATCGGCGAGCAACGTCGCCGGCCGACGATTGCCTCGACTTCACGCAGAAGCCGCGCAAGTTCGTGCCCATTAAAGCTCCGCTCGATAAGGATTACTTTCTCTATCGGGAGCCGACCGACAACCGCATTCCCGACAGCGACCTCTAGAGCGCCGTCCCCGCGATCTACTCCGGGTCGCCGTACTGCGGCGCCCGCGTTCGGGCTTTGAAGGACTGCGGGCCGAACTGTGCCCGGATTTTGGTGAACTTGCGCGGACTCTGCGAGTAGTCGAACGCGTTCAGAATGCTCTGGGCGCGTGCATCGGTCGTACCGAGCGAACCGAGCTTGAAGGTCTGCTCGATGTAACGCAAGACGCTTCCGAACTCGTAACGGGTGTGGGCGACGTAGCCCCCGCGGCTGCCGTTGCCGGTACGCGCGTATGCGGAAACGATCATGCAGGGGACGCGGAAGCCTAAGCCGCCGGTGTGATCTTGAAAGGGCGGCACGGCGTTGTCGTACATCCCGCCCCAGTCGTCCCAAAGAATGACGATCGCCGTCGACTTCCAGTAAGCGCTCGTGCCGATGGCGTTGACCACGCCGGCCACCCACGATGGGCCGTTGTCGACCTTTTCGCCGGGGTGGTCGTTGTTCTCGTCGGCGGGAATGATCCACGAGACGGCCGGCAGCGTGCCGCCGGTGACGTCGTCGAAGAAGTTGGTCTCGGGCATCGAGACATTGGTGCCCCATTCCGAACCGTGCCGCACCGGATCGATGACGTCGAATGCGTTGAGCAGGGCACCCGCGCACGTGTGCGGGCAGCCCTTGTCGCAGTTGTTCTTGTTCCAGGCGCCAAAACAGGGGGAGTAATACTTCCAAGTCACGCTTTTAGCGTCGAGCAGGTCGCGCAGCGTCTGATACGAGCCGGGGAACTTGTTGCTGCACGGGAAGGGGCCTTGGTTCTTGAGGTATTTTCCATTAATGGTAAGCAACGACGTGACCGTCTGTTCAGGAGCGTCGCAGCCCCACGGCATCAGCGTCGGATTGTCGATGATGCTGTGCGTGGAATCAATCGCGGTCGATCCGCGAATGAGGTCTTGGTGTGCGGTGAAGCTGCCGCTGCCCTGAGTCTGAAACATTGCGTCGGCCAGGACGTATCGTTCGGCGATGTCCCAATATTGAGCGATGTCGCTTTTGCGCACGTACTGATAGACCAAGGTGCCGGCGGACTGCCCTTGACTGTTGCAGACGCCGCGCGGAACCAGGTTGAAGCCGTCCATCTTGCCGCTGTCGTAAGCGGTCCTAAACGCGCTGTGGCAGTGCGCGATATCGGTGGGCATCAGCAGCGTGTGGGGCTGGAGGTCGACCCATTGGTCGACGTAACCGTTGCCCTGCTTTACTTTCATCTTTCCGCGCGTCGCGCCGTTCGCGCCGGGGAACGTCGCGAACAAGTTGTCGAAGCTGCGGTTCTCCTGCACCACCACGACGACGTGCTGAATCGGCGAAATGGCTGCTTCGCGGGAAGCGTGGCTTACTTCAGACGCTAACGACGGCAGCGACGGGACGTTATGCGAGCAAGCCGCAGCGGCGCAGAGCGCCAGCACCGTCGCGAGTCGCGCGATTGGGTAACGAGACGTTCTTATTGTAGCGCTACTCGGGATCGCCGCGCTGCGGTTTACCGGCGCGAGCCTGGAAATATTTGGCATCGAATTCTGATGGTATCGAGTTGAACTGACGAGGACTCTGGGCGTAGTTAAAGACATCACCGATGCTGTGTGCTGCGCGAGAATCGGTTGTATTTAAGCGGCCCAAGTTCCAATTATCCTCGATGTACTTGAGAATGCTGCCGAACTCGTATTGCGTGTGCGAGATGTAGCCGCCTTGACTCGACGAACCGGCTTTGGCGTAAGGTGAAATAACGAGCATCGGAACGCGGAAGCCCAAGCCGCCCCAACTGTCCTGAAACGGCGGCTTGGCATTATCGTAAAAGCCTCCCCAATCGTCCCAAAGCACGATGATGGCCGTCGAGTTCCAGTACTGGCTCTGCCCTATCGCGTTCACGACGCTAGCTACCCACGACGGCCCTTTGGTATCGGTCCTCGAGCCGGGATGGTCGTTGGCGTCATCCTCGGGGATGACCCACGAAACGTTCGGCAGCGTGCCGTTATCAACGTCCGTGAAAATATTTGTCTCCGGCATCGAGACGTTGGTTCCCCACTCCGGGCCGTACCGAACGGGATAGATGACATCGAAGGCATTAAGCAGAGCGCCTCCACACGTCTTGCAGTCGTTGCTGCAGCTCGGTCCGGGCGAAGCAATGAAGCACGGCGAGTAGTATTTCCAGTTAACGCCTTTGGCGTCCATCAAATCGGCTAGAGTTTTGTAGCCGCCCGAAGCGTAGTTTGGGAACTTGTTGGAACACGGGAACGGGCCGTTCGGCGTCACGTTTCCATTGGCATCAATGAGGTACGTTGTCGTTTTGCTGGGGGCGTCGCAGCCCCATGGCATCAGTGTTGGATTGTCCACGAGGCTCTCGACGGGACTGCTTTGGATCGTCGTCCCACCCCGAATCAGATCTTGATGGGCCGTGAAACTCCCGCTTCCCTGAGTTTGGAACATCGCGTCCGAGAGAACCCATTGTTGCGCAATGTCCCAATACGGTTGGATGTCGGTCTCCTTGACGAACTGATAAGCAAGCGTACCGATGGGCTTGGCGTGGCTTCCGCAAACTCCACGCGCGACCTGATTGAAGCCGTCCATCTTTCCGTTATCGTAGTCTGTCTCGAAGGCTGAATGGCAGTGTCCGATGTCGGTGCTCAAGAAGAGCGAATGCTTCTTGAGGGTTTCCCATTTGTCGACGTAGCCGCTTCCGCTCTTGACCCTCATCTTGCCACGCTTCGCTCCGTTGGCCCCCGGGAAGAGGGCAAAGAGGTTATCGAAGCTGCGGTTCTCTTGCACGACGATTACGACGTGCTGGATCGGCGAACTCCCCGAGCCGTGACGTTCGCCAAAGCTTAACGCACTGGGAAGCGACGAGGTCGAACCGCCGCAGGCGCTCAGGCCGATGCTTGCGGCGAGCGCGATCGAGACTGCGAAGAGGCGGCGTTTCATGAGGACTCCGTTCTATTCGGTATCGACCGGCAAGCCGGACGGCGGTTGATGAATGAAATAATAACGTGAATATTGCGAGGGAATCTTCTTGAACTTTCGCGGGGCCTGCTTGAAGTTGAAGATATCTGCCATGCTGTTCGAGGTTGAATCGGTGGTTCCAAGGCGTCCCAGCGACCACGTATCTTCGACGAATCTCAGAATGCTCCCAAACTCGTAAACGGTGTGCGAGACCTTATTGTTCGGTACGTACGGTGAGACGACGATTGCCGGTACCCGGAAGCCAGGGCCTCCTTGCTGGTCGAGCGGCGGCGGCTTCACCGGATCGTAGAATCCGCCCCAATCGTCCCAGACGATAATAATGGCGGTGTTCTTCCAATAACGGCTTTCGCCGACGGCGTTGACGACGCTTGCGACCCACGATGGTCCCGTATCCGATGGGTACGCCGGATGGTCGGAGTTGATGCCGTCGGGGATGACCCAGCTCATTGCCGGCAACGTGCCGCCCGAGATATCGCTAAAGATGCTTGTCTCGGGCTGCGAGATATGCGCATTCCACTCGGTGCTTTTCTTAAAGACCGGGCCGATTGCGAGGAAGGCGTTCCAAATGGCGCCGGTGTTGCCTTGCCACGCCGGCGTGTAATATTTCCACGAGATGCTCTTTGCATCGAGCAGATCGGCCATGGTTGCGTACGTCAAGCACGGGAAAGGACCGGCGTCCTTTTGATATTTCAGTCCGGTCGTGATGAGCGAGGTCGTCGCGCCGGCCGCCGCCGGGCAACCCCAGGGACGTTTGTTGGGATCGTCGACGATGCTGTGCGTGTCGTCGATCTGCGTCCCGCCGGCGATCAGATCTTGATGGGCGGTGAAGCTGCCGCTGCCTTGCGTTTGGAACATGTGATCGGCCAGCGCGTACTCTTTGGCCATCGTCCAATACGGGCCGAGCTGCGCCGGGTCGACGTATTGATACGGCGCCTTCCCCTCCGGCTTTCCGGTCGTCTGATAGCGGATCAGGTTGAACGCGTCCATGTGGCCGTCGCGATACGCCGTGCGATACGCGGGATAGGTATGACGCAGTGTGGTAGCGCTCTCGAGCGGAACTTTACCCAGCGCCACGCTCGTCGTTTTTCCGGCGACGCGCATCTTGCCGGTGGTCGTACCGAGTGCTCCCGGAAACGTCGCGAAGAAGTCGTTGAAGGTGCGGTTCTCTTGAACCATCACGATAACGTGCTCGATCGGCGAACTCGGCGTCCGGAACGCAGCTTGCGTGAAACCGGCGTGCGACAGCGACGACGGTAGGCTTGCTCCGCACGCGGTCAAAGAAATGCACGCCGCGGTTGCGACGAGACCTTGCGGGGTCATTCGGTGTCGACCGGCTTGCCTGACGGCGGGCGCCGCAAGAAGTACGAGCGCGAGTAGCGCGCTTGGATCGTTGCAAAAGCGCGCGGCGCCTGCTTGAGGTGGAGCATGCCGGCAATGCTGGTTGACGTCGCGTCGCTCGTACCCAAACGGCCGAGGTGCCAGCGGTACTCGATAAAGCGCAGGATGCTGCCGAACGAATAGACGGTGTGCGAGATTTCGTTCGGCGGCACGTACGGCGAGACGACGATCATCGGAACGCGAAAACCGGGACCGCCTTGATCGTCGAGCTTCGGCGGCGTGACGGGATCGTAAAATCCGCCCCAATCGTCCCACACGACGACGATAACCGTCGAACCCCAGTACGAGCTGTGCCCGATGGCATTGACCACGCTCGCCACCCACGACGGGCCCGTATCCGATCCGAAGCCCGGATGGTCAGAGTTGCCCGCATCGGGAATGACCCAGGAAACCGCGGGCAGCGCGCCGTTTGAGACGTCGTTGAAGATCGTCGTCTCGGGCGTAGCGACGTGCGCGTTCCACTCGTTCGAATTCCGGAAGACGGCAGCGACTGCCAGGAACGCGTTCCACAACGCGCCGGCCGCGAGATCCTTATACGTCGGGGTGTAATATTTCCACGTGACGCCTTTGGCATCGAGCAGATCGGCGATCGTTTTGTAACTCAGGCACGGGAACGGGCCGGCACCCTGTTCGTACTGCAGCGTCGTCGTGATCAACGACGTTCTGGCGCCGGCGGGCGCGGGGCAGCCCCACGGCGCTTGCGTCGGATCGTCGACGAGACTGTGCGTTGCATCGATTTGGGTTCCGCCGGCAATTAGCGCCTGATGGGCGGTAAAGCTCCCGCTGCCCTGCGTTTGAAAAGTGTGATCTGCCAGTCCATACTGGGTTGCCAGCGACCAGTAGGGTGCGACCTGATTGGGATCCACGTATTGATACGGCAGCTTCCCTTCGCGCTGCCCGGTACGCTGAAAGACGATCTGGTTGAAGGCGTCCATGTTGCCGTCGCGATAAGCCGTGAGATAGGCGGGATAACTATGGCGCAGCGTGTTCGACTGTGTGAGGCTCGCCTTTTGCAGTGCGACGCTGACGGTCTTGGCGTTGGCGCCGCGGCCGACGCGCATCTTGCCGGTCGTCGTTCCCACCGCTCCGGGGAACGTAGCGAAGAGATTGTTGAAGGTGCGGTTCTCCTGAACGATCACGACGATGTGTGCAATGCCTTGACGGCTGGGGGGCCCCGGCGGCGGTGCGGGCGGTGTGGCGCCGGAGGAGCCGCCGCCTCCGCAAGAAGCAAGTACGAGGGTCGCAGCCAGCGGCGCTAAGATGCGGCAGTGCATCTATTCGCGGTCGGGCGCGAATCCCGAAGGCTTCTGGCGGAGGAAGAACTCACGGGATTGCGGCGATCCGATCACCTTAAACGGACGCGGCTTCTGGTTGAAGTTGAATGCGTTGGTGATGGGCGTGGAACGAGCATCGGTCGTTCCGAGCGAACCCAGCTTCCAGTTGTCTTCGATGAAGTGCAGTATGCTGCCGAACTCGTACTGCGTCGATTCCACGTGCGGTTTGACGTAAGGCGAAACGACGATCATCGGGACCCGAAAACCCAGGCCGCCGGCGTTATCGAAGAACGGCGGCGATTCGTGATCGTAGAATCCGCCCCAGTCATCCCAAAGGATGACGATCGCGCTGCTCTTCCAATATTTGCTCTGCCCGACCGCGTTGACGATCGAAGCAACCCACGATGGGCCGAAATCAACCAGCTTACCGTGCTGGTGTTCCTGCGGGTGATCGGAGTTCTGCGCATCGGGCGTGATCCACGAAACGGCGGGAAGATTGCCGCTCTTGATATCCTTGAAAATGTTCAGGTCGCTGAACGTAACGTTCTTGCCCCACTCGTCGCTGTAGCGAACCGCTCGAATCGCGTCAAACGCGCTCCACACGCCGGCAGTGTCGCCGTGCTGCGGTCCGTTCGGCCCCTGAACCCTCTGCGCATAATACTTCCACGAGACTTGCTTTGCGTCGAGCAAATCGCGCAACGTGGCGTAATCGTAGCATGGGCGGGGGCCCTTGTCGTCGAGATACTTGAGATTAGTGGTAAGCAGCGACGTCACCGTGCTCGAGAGGGAGTCGCAGCCCCACGGAAACCACGTCGGGTTGTCGACGACGCTAGCTTGCGAGCTGCCGTAGCTCAGAGCCGTCGCTCCGGCGATCAGGTCTTGGTGCGCGGTGAACGTTCCGCTGCCTTGCGTCTGGAACATGTGATCGGCAAGGACGTACTGTTGCGCCATGTCCCAGTATGGCTGGATCTCCTGAGGGTCGACGTATTGATATGCGTACGTGCAGAGCGGCGAGCCTTCGCCGTCGGGCCCCGATTTCTCGAGATCGAAGCCGTCCATCTTGCCGCCGTCGTATTGAGCCAGAAACCCCTGGGACGAATCGTTGGGATTGAGGTAGATGTGCGGCAAGTCGTCGCCCTCGCCGAAGTTTTTAGGAAAACCGGCGCCGATAAGCGAGACTTTGGTAAGCGTAACGGTCGGGCTCGATTGCGAAATCACCGGCATGCCGTTGTTTTTGCAGGCGGTAGCAACGCCTTGCGGCATCGGCGCACCCCGACCCGTCGTCGTGCCGTCCGCGCCGGGGAAGGTGGCGAAGAAGTTATCGAAGCTGCGGTTCTCTTGGATCACGACGATCACGTGGGAAATCGGCGTGCTGCCCTTGCCGTCGGGGCTTCCGGGAATCGCTGCGCTCGGGCCGCCGATCGCGGAGCTGCCCGAACACGATGCCGTCGCGGCAAGGGCGGCGCCCGCGACAAGCAGGAGAGCCCAGCGGCGCGGATTCATCAAGAGGCCTCCGTAGATCGCGGGAGCGGCCGCGATTTTAGACAGTGCTGCGCGGTTGCGCCGACTCCGCAATGCGCTGCGCGATTGCCCCAACGTCGTATCCGAACTGTTGCGCTACGCCGCCGGTGAGGGCCGTGATCTCGGCGATCTCCGACGCGTCGAACGACGGCTTGTAGTAGTCGGGAAGGGAGAGCTTTTTAGTATAGGCTTCCCGGGCGGCCGCAAATTTCTCCGGAGCAAGGCCCGTATGTGCCAAGATCCGGTCGATCGTTGCTCCCGACTCCGCGCAGAGATCTTCGTAGCGTACTAAGCAGACGGCACGCGCCAGGCCGGGGTCGGCCTGCAGCTGCTGAGCGACGAAGCCGTACACGTAGGCCCAATAGCGCGCTCGCGAAATCGCCCACTTTCCCTCGTTAAAGAGCCGGCGAATTTCGTTTAGTTCTTCGGGCCAGCCCACGTTCGCCATCATCATGTTCGGCCCGAACTCGTGATGGCCGGTCAGTTCGATGATCTCGATCTGTCGGGGATCGGACTCCTCGATCTCCTTCCAGATGCGATCTTGTTTGATGATCGAGGCGACGTGGTCGAACGGGTTGCGGATATAGAGCAGGAAGCGCGCGTCGGGAAAGATCTTGCGCAGATACTGCATCCGCACGACGCACATGATCGCTTTGCTTACGTAGCGGTTGCGATTGCGGACGATGGCCAGCTTACGCAAGTGCTCGCTATAGAAGCGCTCGAAGTCGCGGTTCGAGGTGGACGAGTCCAGGACGCTATAGTTCTTCTCGTCGTGGATGAACGGGAAGAAGTGCTCCCAGAGAATCTCTTCGCCCATCTCGGCACTATCGCGCGTTACCTGGATGCGGTCGCGGTGAATGCGCGCCACCGGCTCTTTCATCGCGTTGACGGGAATCAGTGGGAAAACTTTGTTCCAGACCCACGGCATATAGGGCATCAGGAAGTCGGCGTATTTGTGCGTTGCAACGTCGGGGTGCTCGCTGAGCATCTGCAGTGAAATCGTCGTCCCGGCGCGCGGTAAGCCGCAAATATATACCGGACGGTCGACCACCTGCGTGGCCAAGCTGCGAGCGAGCATGCGCGACTCGATGTTACCGAGACCGACGAAGAGCGGCGCTGCGGCGTGCACCCCCCGCACGCTCCAATAGAAGGGAGCGGGCACGGAGAACTGCTGCGGCTTCTTAGAATCTGCTGCTGACATCCTTAAATTCGCTTACCTTTCGGAGGGGTAGTGCGGGCGCTAAATCTTCTCGAAGAGCGCTCCGATTACCGTCAGGCCGGGCCCGAACGCCATGCTGAGTACCTTCGCGCCGGGCGGAATCTCCTGCGATTCCAGAACCTGCTGCCAAATGTGCGGGGCCGTGGCCGAGGCCATATTTCCGTTCTCGTAGAGGACCTTACGGCTCAGTGCCAACTGCGACTCCTCGATGCCGAGCCGGGTGCGGATCTGATTGAGGATCGCCGGGCCGCCCGGATGGATCGCGAAGATCATGGTTTGCTTCTCGTGCTCGAAGTCGAGACCCACTTGCTTGCAGATGGCCGTTACGAAGTCGCCGATCGAGTCGCGAATCATGAACGGCACGCGCTTGGAGAGCGACATGTCGAACTGCAGCGGCCCGGGACGCAGCGTCATCTCGGGAAGCGAATCGGGAAGAATGTGTTCGTCGATAGCGAGGACCTTGAGACCGCGGCGCGGATTCTGCACAAACTCCGATTCGGGATAAGCCGAGTATCGAATAAAGCCGTCGGCAAACAGCGTCGACGTGACGAAGTTATCGGGCTCGTCGCCGAGCAGATCGAAGTGCAGCGATAAGAACTCGGTGTGCACCAGATCGACGCGTCGCTTGCGCTTGGGCAGCGAGGAGAACGACGAGCCGACCAGGCCGAGCGCGGTGCGAACCGCGGGAAACGCGCCGTAGCATCCCATGTGATACGAGTGCGTCACGCCGACGTTGAGCCAGCTGCGACGCGAAAGAAACGTTTGCACCGGCGAGGGCGAGAGATATCCCGAACAGCTGACGTGCACGATGTCGTCGGGCGGTGCCAGCTCGCGATCGCGATAGACGCGCTCGAACACGTCGCATGCGACTTCTTCGAAGAGGCTCATGCGCTGATCGAGGGGTTCTCCAGTGGGCGTTCGGAGATCGCCGTACGCGCGCACCGACTCCACCGAACTCTCCGGATTGGGCGTGACGAAACGCGACGTCAGCACGCTGACTTGGCGGCGCGCGATGTGATCCGACGACGCACCATACCGGGCCATGCGCTCCTGCATCGTGCGCGCGAGGTTTTCGCGCTCTTGTGGATCCACGATGCCGCGGGCCGCGCACTGCGCGACGGTCATGAAGTGAGCCTGGATCCGCTTCAGCTCATCTTGCTCGCGGGGCGAGGTAAGCCCAATCCGCTCGAAATCCGAGAGAACTACCGGCACGGCTTGCGGTCGCAGCTGCGACGCGATGGTGCCGGCCGCGGTTGCGGTGCGGGGAGAGCTGGAACGGGCGGGTTTATTTAACGTACGCATATCGGCCGGAATAAGGCTCTTTCTCCGCCCGCGCTGCTCTTCCATGCGAGCAGGCTTTCCCGGAATTACTTACTTTAATCACTGGAAGCGGCGTTTACCTATCCGAGTTACCAATCTTAGTCATCATTCGTCGTCGACGGCGCGATTCGACGGCTTTTGTCGCAAGAAGTACGAGCGCGAATATTTAGCACCGATTGGAACGAACTTGCGCGCCGGCTCTTTAAAGTCGAAAAAGTCGTCGGTAAAGTCGGCGGCAGTTGCGTCGCTGGTACCCAAGCTTCGCAAGTTCCAGTTGTCTTCGATGAAGCGAACGATGCTGCCGAGCTCGTACTGATTGTGCGACACGTATCCGGTCTTGGCGTAGGGAGCGATCGCGATCATCGGCACGCGAAACCCGAGCCCGCCGTAAAGCCGGTGCCCGGGCGGCGGGACGTGATCGTACCATCCGCCCCAGTCGTCCCACACGACGACGATGGCGGTAGACTTCCACGCCGGACTCTCTCCGATGGCGTTGACGACTTGCGCCACCCACGACGGACCGCTGTCGCTATTGCTCCCGGGGTGATCGGAGTTTTGAAAATCCGGTACGACCCACGAAACCGCCGGGAGCGTGTCGCGCGAGATATCGGTCAAGACTTTCGTTTCGGGAGAGATTTGATTGGTCGACCATTCCGGGCCGTGACGAACGGCCGCAATCGCATCGAACGCGTTCCATAAATTACCGGCGAAGCTTTGGCCCACGGCCGGCGCGTAATAGCGCCACGACAAACCTTTCTCGTCGAGCGTGTCGCGCAGCGTTTCGTACTTCAAGCACGGAAAGGGCCCGGAGTTGGGCAGATAGTGATCGCCGGTAGTGATCAGCGTCGTTACGACGCCGGCGGGCGCGTCGCAGCCCCACGGCGGCTTGGTCGGGAAATCGATCAGACTTTGCGTGCTGTTGATGTCGGTGCCGCCGCGAATCAAATCCTGATGGGCGGTAAAGCTCCCGCTGCCTTGCGTTTGAAACGTGTGATCGGCAAGCACGTAGTGATGCGCCAAATCCCAATACGGTCGAATCTGTGCCGGATTGACGTATTGGTAGACGTACGTACCGGGGGTTCTACCGATCGGAACCAGATCGAAGTGGTTCATCAGCCCGTGGTTGTAGTCGCGGATCCAAAACTCGTAGCCGTTGTTGGGCGAGATCGGACTCTCGAGATTCGCTTCGGCGAGCCGCCGGGTGCCGTTGTGAGTCTTGCCGACCGTCGTCCCGTCGCCGCCGGGAAATGTGGCGAAGAGGTTATCGAAGGTCCGGTTTTCCTGAATCAGCACCACGATGTGAGTAAAGTGTTTACCCTGTTTCGCGGGGGGCGGCGGAAGGAAGGGGGCCGAGCCGGGGCTACTCGCGCCGCCGCCGCAGCCGGCGGCTAAGGCGGCGGCCAGGGCAATAGAAGACAAAAGGAAGGAACGGATGAGCGATGAGATCGGGGATTGCATGGATGCGAGCCTTATCGCCCGGGCGCAGGCGCTATCCCTTCCCCGGCAAAGCTGAAAAGGGTGGTACCGGTGCGAGCGACCGGCGCGAGCGTGGCGCGTGCGGCCGCGCTTCTGCGCGCCGGCGGCGTGGTCGCTTTTCCGACCGAAACCGTTTATGGACTCGGTGCATTAGCCTTCGACCCGGCTGCTGCGGCGCGGATCTTCGAAATCAAGGGACGTCCGTCGTTCGATCCGCTGATCGTGCACGTACTCGACGATCTAATGCTGGCGCAGGTCGTCGCCGGGGTTTCGCCCCTCGCCCGCCGGCTGATGGACCGCTTTTGGCCGGGGGCGTTGACGCTCGTGCTGCCCAAGGACCCGCACCTTCCGGCGCTGGTGACCGCCGGGCTGGCCACGGTCGCGGTGCGCCGGCCTTCACATCCCGTCGCGCGGGCGCTGCTTGAAGCCGCCGGGGCGCCGATCGCGGCCCCCAGCGCTAATCCCTTCGGAGGCCTCAGCCCGACGCGGGCCGAGCACGTCGCGGCGGCTCTGGGCGATCGGGTCGACCTCATCCTCGATGCCGGACCCTCCGAGCTGGGGCTTGAGTCGACGATCGTCGCGCTCGAACCCGAGCCGGCCTTGTTGCGCGCCGGGTCGATCGCGGTCGAAGCGAGCGAAGCTGAGATCGGTCCGTTGGAGCGCCGGCCCGACAAGGCCCAGCCGCGCGCACCGGGCGGGCTGCCGGTCCATTACGCTCCCCGCACTCCGCTGCGGGTCGTCGATCCCCACAGCGTCGCTTCGGAGGAGCGATCGGCCGCCGGGGTCTTGCTGCTGCAGGGCGATTGTGAAGGATATGCCGCGGTGCGCCGGCTCTCGGAGAGCGGCGACTTGCGCGAGGCAGCGGCCGGCTTCTTCGAGGCGCTCCACGCCCTCGACGCGCTGGGGCTGGGGCGGATCGACGCGCAACCCATGCCCGAACACGGACTTGGTTTAGCCATGATGGACCGGCTGGCGCGCGCGGCGGCGCGCCGCTGAAACATTTGCTAGGTTCCAAGCGTTGCGCAAGTGGGAATCGAAGAGAGGATCATGATGCCGAAGCTTTTGCTTGCTCTCGTACTTCTGGGAGCCACCTCTGCCCCGTCGCCGCTCTCGTTTCAAGTGTCGGGCGACGTCGCACAGAGTTATCGCCTTCTCTCAACTACGCACTACGAGCCCGTCGCCGGTCAAACGCTGCTCGCAGCCGCGGCCGACGCGCTCTCGACCGAAGCTCACAAGCGGGGGGTAAATTTCGCGGCGCCCTCCCTCAAAGTACAGAGCGACAACGCGGCGACGCTCAACGAGCTCGACGGTGCAATCGTTAACGCGGCCAACGCCGCGCACGCATCACCCAACGATTTCGCGTACGCTGCGATTAAAGGGATGGCGCAAGCGACCAACGATCGCTACACGCAGTTCTTCACGCCCGACGAATTTCGCGAGTTCAACGAGGCACTCGATCCCAAAGCGATCGGCGGAATCGGCGTCATGATCGAGCCCGACACCGCGTCGGGTCAGGTTCGCATATCATACGTGCTTCCTTCGACGCCGGCCGAGCGTGCCGGTGTCCAAGTCGGCGACATTATCACCGCCGTGAACGGCACCGCGACAAAAGGACGCGGCGTCGAGGGCGTCAGCTCCATGTTGCGCGGGCAATCGGGAACGGCCGTTTCGGTAAGCCTGCAACGCACGGGTAATCCGTCGACGCTTTCCATTACCCGCGAGGACGTCCAGCCGCCGACGGTCGTCTACAAGCTATTGGCGGGAAATATCGGCTACGTATGGGTTATCGCGTTCGGTCGCGCGACGCCCACTGAGTTCGACACGGCCATCGCGCGCTTGAACTCGCTCGGTGCCAAGGCGCTCGTGCTCGACCTCCGTAACGATGGCGGCGGCTACGTAAACTCCGCCCTGGACATCAGCTCGCGCTTCATCGCCAACAAGGCTTTAGTGACCGTCGAAGAGCGCGGCCGCCGCGCGACGACGATCGACGCGGACGGCGATCCTTCGGTCGCGATTCCCGTAAGCGTGCTGGTGAATCAATATACCGCATCGGCATCGGAGATCACCGCCGGCGCGCTGCAGGATGACGGCATCGCGGCGCTGGTTGGCGCGCGCACTTTCGGCAAGGGCGTCATGCAGACGCTGACGCCGCTCCCCGACGGCGCGGCGATCAAGATTACTACCGCGCACTACCTGACCCCGAGTCATCGCGACATCAACTTGCGGGGAATCGCTCCCGACGTCGCCGTCGAGGAGAATCGGGACGCGCATTTTGGAGAGGTCGAGCGCGACGCTCAGCTACGCGCCGCAATGGCGCTGCTGCAGAAGAAGATTACCGCCGCACCCGGATAAGCCGTACGACCGTCCCGTTGCGCGAAAACGAGACGTGGTCCATAAGGCGACGC
>CAZMPP010000017.1:0-17729 GCA_964568035.1 uncultured bacterium | reverse complement strand
GCTGTGGACCGTTATCCGAGCAGGCTCGAATGATCTAGCGCGCTTGGACAATGCTGCACGCGCATGCCGCTGGGAAGACGCACCTGGCGAAGTTCGCCTTCCCGTTCGGTGCGCACATCCGCCTGATTTTCCGGCATCCCGAAACCTATACACCGCGTGGATGTTGCTAGAGAGCGCCCTCCTCAACAAACACGGTTCACTCCAACAACGGCTTCTTGCCGTAGATGAAAGCGTCGCTCGTGAGGTTCACGCCTGGATCGGCGACATTCTTCCCAACAATCGTCCGGTTCGGAAAACCCGTATTTCTCACAGGAGGAAAACATGAAACGACAGCGCCTGGGAGCCTCGATCGTTCAAGAAGCTTACCTTGATAAGAAAACTCGACAACGCAAGATCTGCGCGACGTGGACTGTTCGCTATGATGCCGCATCTGACGGGCCTCGCAGGCAGCGCAAGGTCGGCGGTTTCGCGACTTATGATGACGCGGCATTGTGGTGGCTCGAGCAAAAGAGCAACCCGCATCGCGATGTTCCCGTCGCCGAAGTAATTAAGCCAGCCCCAATGACTTTCAGCGCGTTCGCCGAGCAATGGCTGCTGAGCATCAAGGCCGCAATTAGCGCCGGGACGTTCCGACAGTACGAGTCGCACGTTCGTGAGCATCTTATCCCCTCGCTTGGCGAGGTGCCGCTCGTCGATCTGGAGCGCCAGCCGAACCTCATAGAGGTAGCCGTGGCGTCTTGGAAGCGCAGAGACGGGCGCGACGGCCGGCTTTCGGCCCGTTTTACGAAGTCAGTGTGGAGTACACTGCGAACTGCGCTCAACCGGGCTAAACGCCTTCGGCTCATCTCAGCAAATCCGTGCGAGTTCACCGATGCACCACGCGTCGAACGCAAGGAGATGAACGCACTGGACCCTTCGCAGGTCCAAGCTTACCTCGGGGCGTTCGATCAGACCGAAATTGGCGTTGCGGTCGCGACCGCAATCGGGAGCGGCTGCCGATGCGGAGAGTTTTTAGCGCTGCGCTGGCGCGACGTTGACCTGGAACGCGGTATGCTGCGCGTAGAACGGTCGCTAGAGCGCGTCGCCACCCGCACGAAATTGGGCGTTCGCTATACCCTTAACTTCAAGGAGCCCAAGTCTAAGCGGTCGCGTCGGACGATTCCACTTCCGCTCTTCGTTGTCGAGCGGCTGCGGCGCCATCGCCTCGACCAGGCGGAGCGATTTCTATCAGCGGGGGCCGGAAGGCCGGACGCCGATACACTCGTCTTCGAGAACGACGGGCAGCCGTGGATACCAACGACATTTGGGATGCTCTTTGCTCGCCTTCGCGACGCTGCTAAGCTCCCGCGCGTTCGCCTACACGATCTGCGGCACACGTACGGCTCGCTGCTCTTACAAAGCGGCGCGGATCTCAAAACCGTATCGACCGCGCTCGGTCATTCGTCAGTCGCGATAACCGCCGACACCTACATGCACGTCGCTCCGGCGATGCTGCAATCGGCTGCTGATTCGCTCGGCGCCCTGATCGGAACCGGACGCAAAGCGAGTGGCGAGTGATTCCATTGTGCCGAGTCGTGCCGAGTCGATTCGCATTTGGTATTGGGCCTGGTAGGATTCGAACCTACGCGCAACCAGTTATGAGCCGGCCGCTCTACCGCTGAGCTACAGGCCCGCACGTCAAACGGTTGCTCTGCCTTCCCTCCGGCGGTACGCTCTTCCCGCGGCAATGTACCGCTGCTCGCGGTGGAGAAGGGTCGGCGGCAAAGGAGATTGATGCCCATGGTAACGGTCGTCTATTTCTTGCACGTGCTGCTCGCTTTTGCTGCGATCGCCCTCTTGGTCGTGCCGGGATTGATTCTGGAGATGGCGGCGCGCACCAAAGACGTGCCGTTTATCCGGCGCCTCTTTAGTTTGGCCGCCTTTCACGGACGCATCGGCGGTATTGTTTCGTTGTTCACCGCTATCGTCGGCTTCATCGTCGCTTGGCGGCTCGGAATCCCGTTGAACGCCGGATGGTTGATCGCGGCCTACGTCGTCTTCGTCGTGGTCATGATCCTCGGCATCGGCTACCACGCTCGCAGGGAGATGCAAATCGCGATGCTGGCTGCAGCATCTTCCGACGACGCCCCATCTCCCGAACTCGTGGCCGCGATCGACGATCCGCTGGCCGTTCCGGTCTTCTGGGCTAGCGGCATCCTCTGGATCCTACTCATTTGGTTGATGGTCGCGCGCCCATTCTGACGCCGGAACTGCGGACGGCGCGGTTACGCCTGCGCGCGCATCGCGCCGCCGACCTCGACGCCTGCGCTGCAATGTGGGCAAATCCGCTTGTAACGAAACATATCGGCGGTCGTCCTTCGTCGCGCGGTGAAACGTGGCTGCGAATTCTACAATACGCCGGCCTTTGGTCAATTCTGGGTTATGGTTATTGGGCAATTGAAGAGCTCGACGGCGGCGCGTTTGTCGGCGATCTCGGCTTCGCCGACTTTTGTCGCGTGATCGAACCACCGATCAACGGCGTGCCCGAGGCGGGGTGGGCGCTGGATCCGCGCTTTGCCGGACGCGGCTATGCCACCGAAGCGCTGCGCGCGGCGTTGACGTGGGGCGATGCCAGTCTCGCTACGGATCGCACCGTCGCAATCATCGCTCCGGAAAATACCGCCTCGATTCGCGTTGCGGAAAAGACCGGTTATCGCCCGACCGGACAAACGGAATACAAAAACAATCCGATACTGATGTTCGCCCGTCCGCGAACGGGCGATTACGGCAAGCTGCGGTAAATTCGGGCTCCGGGATAGCGAGCCGACTCGCCGAGCTGCTTCTCGATCGCCATTAAGCGGTTGTACTTCGCCGTCCGATCGCTGCGTGAGAGCGAGCCGGTCTTGATTTGACCGGCGCTCGTCCCAACCGCGAGATCGGCGATCGTCGTGTCCTCGGTCTCGCCGGAGCGATGCGAGATGACCGTCCCAAAGCCGGCTTCTTTCGCCATCGCGATGCAATCGAGTGTCTCGGTCAGCGTACCGATCTGGTTTACCTTGATGAGAATTGCGTTGCCGGCTTTCTCCTCGATGCCTCGCTGCAGAAACTTCACGTTGGTCACGAAGAGATCGTCGCCGACCAGCTGCACGCGTTCGCCTAAGGCAGCCGTCAGTTTTTGCCAGCCAGCCCAATCGGCTTCGGCCAGCCCGTCTTCGATCGAAACGATCGGATAGCGATCGCACAGCTCGGTGTAGAGCGCAATCATGCCCTCGGCGTCGACCGCGCGGTCGCGCGAAAGTGGAAAATACTTTCCGTCTTGGTAGAACTCGCTCGACGCCGGATCGAGCGCAATGGCGAGATCCTTGCCGGGTTTGTAACCCGCGCGCCGGATCGCTTCGACGATGAGGTCGAGCGCCTGCTGCGGCGTTTCCAGCGGTGGCGCGTAGCCCCCCTCGTCGCCGACGAGCGTGGGCATCGCGCGCTCGTGCAAGATCTTGCCAATGGCGTGAAAGACTTCGGCGCCGTATCGAACCGCTTCGGCTTCGTTGCTCGCTCCGATAGGCACGATCATACATTCCTGAAACTCCAGCGCACCTTCGGCGTGCTTGCCGCCGTTGATGACGTTCATCATCGGAACCGGGAGCGTCGTTGCGGGATCGCCCGCAAGGTTTCCGAGATACTTGTAGAGCGGCTCGCGCAGACTCACTGCCGCGGCGCGCGCGACGGCTAGTGAGATCCCGAGAATCGCGTTTGCGCCAAAGCGCGACTTGTTCGCCGTCCCGTCGCAACCGACGAGCGTATCATCGATGGCACGTTGCGCCGTCACTTCCATGCCGCCGATCTCGGGCCCCAGCACTTCGTTGACCGCTTGCACGGCCTTTCGCACGCCTTTGCCGCCGTAACGCTCGTCGCCGTCGCGTAGCTCCACCGCCTCGTTAGCGCCGGTGGATGCGCCCGACGGTACCATTGCCTCGGCAATCGCACCGTCGCTCGTCGTCGCCAGCACGGCGACGGTCGGGTTTCCCCGCGAATCGAGGACCTCGCGAGCCTCGATTCCGTCGATGAGCGGCGCGCTCACTCGTTGATCCAGCGCTCGAGGTCGTGACGTCGCGAGACGAAATCGTTGTCGTTGAAGAAAATCTTCAACTCGCGGGCGGCGCTCGCCGTGCTGTCGCTGCCGTGGACGAGGTTACGTCCGATCGATTGCGCCAGATCGCCGCGAATCGATCCCGGTGCGGCCGTCAGCGGATTGGTCGCGCCGATGAGTTGCCGGCAGCCCTCGATCGCGCCCTCGCCTTCGACCGCCAGCGCCACCAGCGGGCCGCGCGTGATAAAACTGACGAGATCGTCGAAGAAGCCCTTGCCTTTATGCTCGCCATAATGTTCGCGTGCCCGCCCGCCGTCGAGCTGCATAAGCCGCATCGCCGAGATAATATAGCCGCGCCGCTCGAGGCGCGAAACGATCTCGCCGATCAGTCCGCGCGAGACCGCATCGGGTTTACAGAGAATAAGCGTTCGTTCGATAGTCATGGGAGCGTGCTACGCTCTCGGAGTTTCGCGCGCCTTGTCGAACCATGCAAGGGATGATTGGGGAGGGATCGGGACCCTATTCGGGGGTGGCCACCGATATGGCCGGGACCCCGTTTGCCTCGATCGCCTACGTATCGGAGACCGGCAGCACAAACACGGACGCCGCCGCGCTGCTGGGAAACGACCGCTTTGCGGGACGAACGCTCGTCGCTGAGTATCAGAGTCGAGGGGCCGGACGCAAGGGACGAACCTGGCACGCGGCACCGGGAACATCGCTGCTCTTCACGACGATCTTACCGCGCGCCGTCGCAACCGAATCCTTGTGGCTCGTTCCGTTCTGGGTTGCGCTGGCGGTTCGCGCAGCACTGCACGAGTGCGGCATCTCGACGACGCTGCAGTGGCCCAACGACCTGCTCCTCGACGAGCGCAAGATCGCCGGCGTGCTCTGTCAGTCTCGCGTTACCGGGCCGACGGCGCGCGTAGCTTGCGGCGTAGGAATCAACGTTCATCGCACGCCCGGCGCCGCCGGCATCGAACCCCCGCCGGCTTTTTGCGACGACGTCGCTCGATTCGGCCGCGTGCTACTTCTGCGCGCCGTGCTGACGCGGTACGCTCGCGCGCTCTTCATGCTCGACGAACCCTATACCATAATCGATCGATGGGACGTCGCCGCGCGGCTGCCGGGGCGGCGCTATCGGCTGCGGCTGGATAATACGGCCGAAGTTTTCGAGGCGACCGGGCAGGGTCTCGCCGAGGGCGGGGGGCTGCGCGTCGTGCGTGACGATGGCGGCAGGGCGATCGTTTCGCTAGCCGACGCACGCGCCTTGCGATAGCTACATTAAGAGCGTTCGTTCCGCGCGCGCGATAAGCGCCGGTCGCACGCCTCGCAGAAGTTCGGCATCTTATTGTCGGTTTCGAAGACCGAGTTCGAATAATACATGGCACAGCGCGCGTTGTAGCAGTGGCGCAGGCGGAAGGCGTGCCCGAGCGCGTGAATCGCCTCCTTAAGCGTCCGCTGGAAGAGCAGATTCCCGTCGGCCGGCTCGCCGTAAAACTCGGATCGCAGCCGGTGCACCGATACCGCGGCGACACCCTGTGCCTCGTCGGCATCGCCGAAGACGAAGCGATGCGACGTCTTGTACAGATCGAAGTCGGTGATGGCCAGCAGCGCGGCTTCGGCGTCGGGATGGGCCCGCCGCACCTTGGTCGTCAAGGTCGAGAAGAAGAGCTGGCCGCGCGTCGCGTTGAGCGAGCTGCGGGGGACGACGAGCGATCGTTCGACGTGGGCCGAGGTGATGAAGCGCTCTTCTAGGCAGGGGGCGAGACGATTCAAGAACGCAGCATCAACGGTGTTGATCGGCACGATCCGAATCTGTGCGTCCATCTCGTCACCGGGGGTTCGCCTCGGCCCGGACCAAAACTTGCTGACCCGGGAGATTTGAGGAGAGTACAAGCAGCCCGTGCGTCGAAGTCGTTGCGGTGATCGTTGGCGTGGGTATCGATCTCGCGGACGTCGCGCGCTACCGTTTCGACGAACGTAGGCTCGCATGGTTCGCCCGTAAGGTCTACACCGAACGCGAGATGGAGTACGCGATGCGCAAGCGCAACTGGCCGGAACGCCTGGCCGGGTTCTTCGCGGCGAAGGAAGCGACGCGCAAAGCCTTCGGACACGCAATCCCATGGCGCAGCGTCGGAGTCGCCCACGAGCGCTACGGCAAACCGATCATCGAGCTGCTCGACGTCGCCAAACCGCTGATGCGAGCTCGCGGTTTACGCGCCATCCATTTGACCATCACGCATACCTCGTCGGTCGCCGCCGCAGTCGTTATCCTAGAATCGTGATCCGGGTCCTTTCGCCCGACGCGATGCGCGCGGCCGATGCCGCTGCCATCGCGCAACTCGGGGAAGACGCCCTAATGTCCAATGCCGGCGCCCGCATTGCCCAGCATCTTCGCGAAATGGCAGAGCCCGGTGCGCGGATCGTGGCCTTCGCCGGTCCGGGCAACAACGGCGGCGACGCTTTCGCGGCTCTTGCCTTACTAGCACCGGATTACGACTGCACGATCGCCGCTGATCCCGAGGGGCGCCGTTCGGAGGCGCGCAGCGCCGCGGAGGGGCGCGCGAAGGAAGCCGGCGTACGCGTCGTTCCCCTGCCTCTCGACGAGGAGCACGCGCGAGCCCTGCTGAGGGATGCCGTAGGCGTAGACGGTCTGTTCGGCACCGGCGCGCGTCTGCCGTTACCCGAGCACTACCGGCCACTTTCGCGCGCGCTCGACCGGCGCTGCGGCCCGGTGCTCGCGATCGACATCCCCAGCGGAATCGATGCACTAACCGGATCGGTTAGCGACGATGCCGTCCAGGCAAACGCAACGGTAACGCTGGCGGCGGTGAAGCCCGGATTGCTGCTGGAACCGGCAAGGCAAAACGTCGGAGAGCTCTGGTGCGAGGATATCGGAATCGGCGATGCTATCCTCGACGCGCAACCCCAACCGTTTGCCGCACTCGATGACGAGGCGTTCATGCGACTGCTGCCGCAGCGTCCGCCCGAGACGGAGAAGCGAACCGCCGGGGCTCCGCTGATTGTCGCGGGATCCGCGCAGTTCCCCGGAGCGGCGGTGCTCTGTGCGCGTGGCGCCGCCCGCGCCGGGGCCGGCTATGTAACGGTTGCAACCACCATCGCGGCGGCAAACTTGCTGCGCGCGCATCTCGTCGAGCAGGTCGTCGTCGCACTCGACGACGACGCAGCGCCCGATGCCGTCGTCGAGGAGTTGCTCGAGATCTCGCAACGCAATGGTTCGGTGGCACT
Organism: uncultured bacterium; assembly: GCA_964568035.1. GTDB lineage: Bacteria > Vulcanimicrobiota > Vulcanimicrobiia > Vulcanimicrobiales > Vulcanimicrobiaceae > Cybelea. The sequence continues at coordinate 10,414 of CAZMPP010000017.1, read as the reverse complement.
CGGCCCAGGCTTGGGATTGGACGACCGCACCGCACGAATCGTCGTCGGATTTCTCGAACGCAACGAGCTTCCGGTGGTCGTCGATGCCAGCGGTCTCTTTCACCTCAGCAAGCATTTAGAGCTGTTGCGCGGGAAGCCGGCCGTCGTAACGCCGCACGCCGGCGAGTTCGCGCGGCTCTCCGGCCGCGGGACGATCGCGCCGGGCTCGCGAGTAGAGCGCATTCGCGAGTTCGTCGACCGCACCGGAGTCACGACGCTGCTCAAAGGCTCCGACACGCTTATCTACGACGGGAAAACGGTGCACATAAATCCCACCGGCAGCAACGCGCTCGCTACGGCGGGCACCGGCGACGTGCTCACCGGAATCATCGCGACGCTGCTCTCGCAAGGGCTTTCACCGGTCGATGCGGCACGAGCGGGCGCCTATTGGCACGGCCTTGCCGGGCAGGCCGCGGCGGCGGTACGGCGCGTCGGGGTCGTCGCGAGCGATGTCGCCGAGGCGCTCGGCGAAGCGCTTCCCGATGCTTGATTCGTTCAAGACCACTCGCTGAGCGCGATGGCATGATCGTATTACGATGATCGCTTTACTCGCTGCCTCGGCGTTCAACCAAAGCCTTCCCGCTGCCGTGGTCAACGGCCGCTTCTTCTATCGACCTTCCGTCGGGGCTCATCGACTTCGGATCTGGCTCGACACCGACGGTTCGGGCTTCGTCACTCAAGCTTGCGTCGACACGCTGGGCCTGAGCGTTGCCGCTAACCACACTACGCTGCCCGATCCGGTGGTGCAACCGGCGGCGCTGTCGGGACGCCTTCCCATCTTCGATCCCGATCCGGCCGATAGTATCTTCGCAGGCATCGACGCGCAGTTCGGTGCGACCTGGTTTCAAGGACGAACCGTATCGCTCGACTATCCGCGGGGGCGTTTGCGGCTGCTCGCACCAAGCGACGCGCCGTCGGGAACGCAGGGGCGAGCTATGCTGCATTTCCAAACCGGCCCCGACGGCAATCGCATTGACGGCCGCCAATATCCCAGCGTGGACGTAACGATCGATGGGAACGAGCGCGTTACGATGAGTTTCGATATCGCGGCCACCGTCGCGCTCGCGCCGGCGACCGAAAACACTTTGAGCGATGGATGGGGTGCGGTTCGTGCGACGAGCTTTGTGACGCATGCCGCAATGCGTTCGTGGCATGCCGCGCACCCATCGTGGCGCTTTATCGCCGGCGCCGGCGGCGACGGCATCGATCTGCTACGGGTTCCCAACCTCACGATCGGCACGTACCGAGCCCGCGGCGTTTGGTTCTCGACGCGTCCGGGCGACGACGTTTTCGAAAGGGAAAGCGTGATCGGCAAGATCGGACCCACCGCCTTCTTTCGTAGTCGAGTGACGCTGAACTATCCCGCCGCCGAAGTATTCTTCGACGCGTGAAACCGCAGCGGTTCCTTACGCGCGGCACGGGGATCGTGCTGCTCTCGATAACGCTGTGCGCGACCTCGTCGAGCGACGCCGCGCGCGTGAGCAAGACGCTGGTGCCCACGGATCAGAAGCTTGCGCCGGCGGGTCAGACCGTCAACTTCCCGGCGCGTCCGCTAGACCTCGCGTTATCCGGCAACGAGCTCGCCGTCAAGACGTCGCACGGGCTGCTCTTCATCGACGTTCGCACCGGAAAGATCGATCAGACGCTCGCGCTGCCCAACGACTTGGTCGACTACCCCAAGAATCTCGGTGGAAACGGTCTGACCGGAATCGTTTGGAGCGGCAGCGGCAAACGCGTCTGGTCGCCCGATGGTTTCGGTGTCTTGCGCTCCGCAACGATTGGGCCTGTCGGGCGCTTCGTCTGGGAGCCTCCGATCAAACTTGCGGGACCGTCGGGGAACTTCACCGATCCGAAGACGAAGCAGCAGGACCCGTCGGTGCCGGCCGGGATCGCGCTCAGCGGCGACGAGCGTTACGTCTTTGTGGCCTGCAGCCGTAATAACTCGGTCGCCATCGTCGACGCGCAGCGGCGCGTCGTCGTCGGATCCATCCACGTCGGGATATCGCCATTTGCGCTGCTGCGCCGCGGTATGCTCTTATACGTTAGCAACCTCGGTGGTGAACGCGCTGAAGGCGGCGAGCCGACAGCCGACTCGGGTGGCGCTCGCGTACGTGTTGACGCTCGCGGCATCGCACGGCCTGGTTCGGTCTCGGTGATCGATCTCGAGACGCGCCGCGTCGTCGCCACGATTCCGGCCGGACGGCATCCCGAGGCCATGGCGACATCGCCTGGCGGCAACGTACTTTACGTGCTCAATGCCAACGACGACTCGATCGCCGTAATCGACACCGCTCATGCAAGGGTGGTACGAACGCTAGTGCTGCCGCTGCAGGACGGCTCCGGTGCGAATCCCAGCGGGCTGGCCGTTAGTCCGGGCGATGGGCGGCTCTTTGTCGCGGAGGGCGGCGACGACCGCGTGCTCGTGCTCGACCCCTCGTCGTACGAACCCGTCGGCCAAATCGCGACCGGCTGGTATCCGGACGGCGTCGCACTCGGCGCGCAGGGTACGATCTACGTTACCAGCCTCAAGGGATGGGGCAGTCGCGGGAACGACTTCGGTTTCAGCCGCCGCAATCTCGGCTTTCGTCTCGACGTTGCATTGGGCCGTGAGGCCTTCAACGTTTACGACTACGCCGGGACGCTGCAGATTCTTTCGCAGTCGTCAATCGCAACCGCGCAGCGCTCCGCCACCGCCTTCGCCACGAGCGCCGGCACAACCGAATCCGCGCGCCTGCCGCCGTTCAAGCACGTGGTCTTTATCATTAAGGAAAACCACACGTACGACGACTACTTCGGGGACGTCAAACAGGGAAATGGTGATTCGCGTTACTGTGCCTTTCCGCAACGTGTCTCACCGAATCATCATGCGCTCGCACAACGCTTCGGCCTCTTCGACAACTTTTACGTGAACGGAACGATGAGCGCCGACGGTCACCAATGGACCAATGAGGCCGGCACGACCGATTACGTGGAACGCAACACCGCCTCGTGGGCAAAGACCTATCCGAGCGACGGAACCGATCCGCTGGCCTATACCTCGTCGGGATTCATCTGGCAGCGTGTCTTGGATTCCGGCCGAACCTTTCGCGACTACGGCGAGTTCCTCGTCTCCGAACCGGCGACGACGCCGGAGAACGCGACCTGGCGACGGTTCTATAACGACCGCCTCAACGGCACGCATACGGCCTCGTTCAAGAACGCGCTCGCGTTGGAATCGCTGCGGCCATACGTCGATATGGCCTACCCGGCGTTCACGTTGCGAATCAGCGATCAAGCGCGAGCCGACGAGTTTATTCGCGAGCTGCGCCGCTTCGAACGCTCGGGAAGCCTGCCGTCGTTCGTCCTCATGCAGCTTGGGAACGACCATACCGCCGGATCGTTTCCAGGGTATCCCGCTCCGACATCGGCCGTGGCCGACAACGACCTAGCACTCGGACGTGTCGTGGATGCGATCTCTCACTCGCCGTATTGGAAGAATACCGTCATATTCGTGGTAGAAGACGACGCACAAAACGGCGTGGATCACGTCGACGGACACCGAACCATGGCGTTAGTAATTAGCGCTTACAACAAGGCTCACGCCGTCGACGAGAGCTTCTACAATCAAACGAGTATCTTGAGGACGATCGAAGCGATCTTCGGCCTGCGTCCGCTAACGCAGTTCGACGCGGCGTCGCCCCCGATCGCCGATATCTTCGACCTTAAGACGACGCAAGCGCCCTACAGCGCGTTGCCTAATAGCGTGCCGCTCGACGTCATCAACCCAAAACGTGTCTCACTGGATCCAGGCAAGGACTTCGCCTCGCTGCAGGCCTCCGATTTCGATCGTCCCGACGCTATCGATCCATCGTTCTTTAGGCCGGTTCTTTCCGGGCGGCGGTAATAAGCGGAGTCACGAAATCGCGCACGCGTTGTGCCGCTTCGTCACCGCTCGATCCGGCGTACGCATCGATGAGCGCGCTCCCCACGACGACGCCGTCGGCAAGCGGGGCGATCGGCGCAACGTCCGCCGCGCCGCCGATTCCGAATCCGACCGCAAGCGGCTTAGCCGTGATCTCTCGCAACATCGCGAGCTGACGGCGCAGCGGCGAGAGATCGGGAGCGGTCCCGGCACCGGTCACGCCGAGTCGTGACACAACGTAGATAAAGCCGCTCGTCGCCTGCGCGATACGGGCCGCGCGTTCGCGCGGCGTCGACGGCGCGACCAACAATGGCATCGCCAAACCCCGAGCGAGCAGCGCCTCGCGAAGCGGCGCAGACTCCTCGAGCGCGACGTCGGGAACGATCGCTCCGGCCGCGCCCGCGTCGGCCGCCGCATCGGCGAAGCGTTCGACGCCGTAACGATCGATTGGATTGTAGTACGTGAAGAGCACGATCGGCGGCAGAGCTGCGGCGGTCCGTCCGATCAGTTCCAGTACGGCGGCCAAACGCGTTCCGGCAGTAAGGCTGCGTTGCCCGGCTGCGGCTACCGTCGGACCGTCGGCCAACGGATCGCCGTAAGGGATGCCGAGCTCGATCGCGTCCGCGCCGGCTTCACCCAACGCGACGAGGATGGCCCGCGTCGTTGCGAGATCGGGATCGCCGGCCATCACGTATGGAATGAAGGCAATACGCCCGGCCGCCCTAGCGCGTTCGAAGACCGCGTCTAGCACGACGCTAAATCTTTATCGCCGCGCCCACTCAGGTTAACGAGAATCAGATCGTCGGGACCGCGATCGCGGGCCAACGTGCGCGCAAACGCGATAGCGTGGGAACTCTCCAGCGCCGGGACGATGCCCTCGCGCCGCGCGAACTCCCCAAAGGCCTCACGCGCCTGCGCGTCGGTGACGGCAACGTAGTTCGCCCGTGCCGCATCGTTGAGAAAAGCGTGTTCCGGGCCAACACCCGGATAGTCGAGGCCGGCGGCGATGGAGTGCGTCTCGCTCACTTGCCCGTCGTCATCTTGCAATAGATAGGAACGCGAGCCGTGGAGCACGCCGACGCTGCCGGCGCCGATCGAAGCGGCGTGATGCTCGCTCTCGAGACCTTCGCCTCCGGCCTCGACGCCCCAGAGTTTGACGTCCCGGTCGTCGATGAATGCGGTGAAGATGCCTAGCGCGTTGCTGCCGCCGCCGACGCAGGCGATGACGTCGCTGGGCAAGCGTCCGTAACGCTCGAGCAATTGGCGCCGCGCCTCGATTCCGATGATTTTCTGAAACTCGCGAACCATATACGGATAGGGATGCGCGCCGACGACGCTTCCGATCACGTAGAACGTATCCTCGACTCGCGCGGCCCAGACTCGGAAGGCTTCGTTGGTCGCGTCTTTGAGCGTCTGCGTTCCGCTCGTGACGGCATGCACGGTAGCGCCGAGAAGTTCCATCACCTTAACGTTGAGCGCTTGGCGCTCCACGTCGCGCGCACCCATGTAGACGTCGACGGGCAACCCGAACTTCGCGCCGACGGTTGCCGTCGCCACGCCGTGCTGTCCGGCACCCGTCTCGGCGAGCAGCCGCCGCTTACCCATGCGAATGGCCAGCAACGCCTGCCCGATCGTATTGTTGATTTTGTGCGCGCCGGTGTGATTGGTGTCTTCGCGCTTCATCACCAGCGGCACCGCGGAAACACCGGCGAGGTAACGCTCGCAGCGATAGATCGGCGATGGGCGCCCCACAAAGTCACGCAGCACGGCGTGGTAGTCGTTCCAGAAACCCGTATCGTCGAAAGCTTCGTTCATGGCCAGCTCGAGCTCGTCAAGCGCAGCGATCAAAACCTCAGGCACGAATCGGCCGCCGAAAGCGCCGAAATAACCGCGTACGTCCGGCTTCATGCGGCGCGCACCGCGCGCACGAAGGCATGCATCTTCCGCGCGTCCTTCTGGCCGTCGCTTTCGACGCCACTTCGTACGTCGACGCCGTAAGGGCGCAGCTCGCGTATGCAACCGGCAACGTTCTCGGGAGTGAGACCGCCGGCGACGATCACGGGCCGCAAAGCGGCCAGCGCCGAAACGCGCGGCCACTCGAAGACCTTTCCTGTTCCTCCGGCGCGCTCGCGGTCGTGCGTGTCTAAGAGCAGCAGCGCCCGCGGAAAGTCCGACGCGCGCTCCGCGAGCATTTCATCGCGATCGCCCACGTGAATTGCTTTGATGGCGCGCTCGCCGAAGAGCGCCACAAACTCGGGCGGCTCATTGCCCGAGAACTGCAGCAACGCGTTAGGAAGGATGGTTCGGACGCGTTCGACCTCGTCACGCTCGGGATCGACGAAGACGGCGACCGGCGCGATCGCCTCGAGCCGGCGGCCGGCAATGTCAACCGCGTGCTCCCACTCGATGCGCCGCGGCGACGGAGCAAAGATCATGCCGAACGCGTCGGCTCCGGCGTCGATCGCCAGAGCGACGTCGTTCCAGGCCGTACAGCCGCAGAACTTGACTAGTGTGTCAGCCACCGCGGGCAATCTCGCGGGCTTTCACAAAAGTGCGCCACGGTTCGCCGCTGCTCAAAAGCATGCCGGCGCGCTCGAAGGCCGAAGGCAAGTCCGGCTCGGCGCCGGCGACGTAGAGAACGACGGCCGCGTTGAGCGCGACGACGTCCGAGGCAGCGCCGTATTTACCGCCGAGAATTTCGACGAATGCGTTGCGGCAAGCCTCGACCGACCCGCCCACCGGCGTCTCGCGACGCTCGCCGATACCGAAATCCTCGGGCTCCAAACGTTCGAGGCGCGCGCCCTTTTCGTCGAAGAAATAGATCAGCGTCGAGGCGTTGCCGACCACCTCGTCGATGCCGCCGCTTCCATGTATGACTGCGCCGCTGCGCGCGCCCAAGCCACGCAGCGCGTTACCGACGGGTTCGACCAGCTCTTCGCGCGCGACGCCGATGACTTGGTGCGTCGCGGCCGCCGGGTTGGTCAGCGGGCCGAGCAGATTGAAGATCGTGCGAACGCCGAGCTCGCGTCGCACCGGCGCCGCGTTGCGCATCGCTGGGTGGTATCGCGGCGCAAACATAAACGTGAAGTTGCATCGCTGCAGCATCGACGCGGCCGTCTCGGGCGAAACGTCGAGCGGAAAGCCCGCGGCCTCCAGAACGTCGGCGCTGCCGCACGCGCTCGAAGCGGCGCGGTTGCCGTGTTTAGCCACGGGAATTCCAGCCGACGCGACGACCAGCGCGGCCATCGTCGAGATGTTGATCGTATCGGCGTGGTCACCGCCGGTGCCGACCACGTCGATCACCATCGGCAACCCGTGTTCGACGTGCAGGCTGCGCTCGCGCATGGCGCGTGCCGCGCCGACGATCTCGTCGACGCTCTCGCCCTTTGCCGCCAGTGCCGCCAGCAGTGCCCCGGCCTGCGCCGGCGTGTAGCTGCCGTCCATGACCTCGCCGATGAAGGCCGAGGCCTCGTCCTGGCTGAGGTCTTCGCCGCCGATGGCGCGCCGCAGAAGTGCGGAAAATTCCGTCATCCGAGGAAGTTTTTGGCGAGTTGTTCGCCGTGTTCGCTTAGCACCGACTCGGGATGGAATTGCACGCCGTACACGGGCGCGCTCCGGTGCGCGATGCCTTGAACGACGCCGTCCTCGCTGTGCGCCGTGACGATAAGCGACTCGGGAATCGTCGCCGTTTCCAAACAGAGTGAATGGTAGCGCGTGGCCACCAGCGGTGAGGGCAGGCCGGCGAAGATCCCGCTACCGTTGTGTTCGATATGCGAAACCTTACCGTGCATTTGACGCGGCGCGTGCGTGACGCTGGCACCGAGCACCTCACCGATCGCCTGCAATCCAAGACAGACGCCGAGAACCGGCATGTTTCGTTCGATGGCGGCGCGCAGCAGGGTCAGCATCGCCGGCGCGTGTTCCGGACGCCCAGGACCCGGGCCGACGACCAGCGCCTCGTAGCCGTCGAGCAGCGCGGGCCGCAAACGTGGATCGTCGTTCAGCATGACGTCGGGCGCCGCGCCCGCCACGGCGAGCAGGTGGACGACGTTGTAGCTGAAGCTGTCGAAGTTATCGACGAAAAGAACCCGGGAAATCACGCGATGCCAAGCACTTCGCGAGCGATGCGCGTTTTATGCAGAACCTCTTCGTATTCCGCCACCGGATCGGAGTCGGCCACGATACCGGCCGAGGCTTGCCACCACGCCTTACCGTCGGCGACGTGGATGCTGCGCAACGTGATGCACGAGTCGAAGTCGCCGCCGAACGACCAGCGGCCGATACTTCCGGCGTAAAAGCCACGCGAGACGGGCTCGAGTTGGTCGATGAGCTGCATCGCGCGCACCTTCGGCGTACCCGTGACGGTGCCCGCCGGGAAGCCGGCTTTGAAGAGATCCAGCGCGTCGCAGTCCGGGCGCAGACGCCCGAGCACGTTGGAGACGATGTGCATCACGTGGCTGTAGCGCTCGATTTGCAGCAGCTCGTCGACGCGCACGCTGCCGAACTCGCAGACCGAGCCGAGGTCGTTGCGCCCGAGGTCTACGAGCATTACGTGTTCGGCGCGCTCCTTTTCGTTGGCGAGCAGCTCGAGTGCGATGCGCGCGTCTTCCTCGTCGTCGACGCCGCGCCAGCGGGTTCCGGCCAGCGGTCGAATGCGTGCCTTGCGACCTTCCAGTCGCACCAAAAACTCGGGCGACGCGCCGAGCAGTTGGCCGAACGCAGTGTCAACAAAAAACATGTACGGCGACGGATTGTGACGGCGGAGCGCACGGTAGCAATCCAGGCCGTTTCCCTCAAGCTCGGCGCCGAAGCGAATGCCGAGCTGCAGCTGATAGACATCGCCTTCAAAGATGCGCTGCTTCACGTCCTTAGCAAGCTCGAGATAACGTTCGCGATCGAGCGACGGCGCTATCTTCGCGCCCGCGCGCAAGGGCTGCGGCAGCGCGGGCCTGGCAGCGAGTAGGCGTTCGATGTAGTAGTCGATGCGGCGTTCGCGCGCGCCGGCATCGCCGCCACACGTCCAAATCGTCAGCATATCGCTGAAATGATCGAAGATGAGCCACGTCGAGGGTATGGCAACATATGCGCCCGGCATCGCCGGAGCCGACGCCGCCCGCGCCGGAAGGCGCGCCGCCGGTCGCGCAGCGTCGTACGAAAAAGCCAGCAGCGCGCCGCCGCGGGCCGCGTTATCGCCCTCGACGCGATGGGCTTCGATAAACTCGCGCACGCGATCGTAGAGACGATCGTCGGCATCGAAGTTCTCGGACGCGAGATAATCGAGACCGATGAACGAGTAACGCGAAATGCGCCCGCCGCTCTCGACGCTCTCTAATAGGCAGGATGCCTGCGGCACGGCGAGCGCGCGGTAAGCTCCGATGGGCGTCAAAACGTCGGCGGGAATAATCCGCTGGGACGCGTCTTTCACGCGCTCATGCTTCGACCCGGCTCGCGACGAAACCGGCCCTTTAGGAAAGGAGCGCGCGCAGCCCCTCTTCGTCGAGAATGGGAATGCCGAGTTGCTCCGCCTTCGTCAGCTTGCTTCCGGGTTCATCGCCCGCCACGAGATAGTCGGTTTTCTTACTGACCGAGCCGGTGACTTTGCCGCCCGCCGCGACGATGAGCTCGGTGGCCGCATCGCGCGTGAGATCCGGCAGCGTGCCGGTAAGCACGAACGTCTTACCCTCGAGCTTTCCGGCGGCGGCGCGTTCGCGTTTGGGCGCCGTCATGTCTAGCCCGGCGTCACGCAGGCGCTCGACCATCGCCAAATTTGACGGTTGCTTGAAGAAGAGTTCGACGCTTCCCGCCACCTCCGGTCCGATGCCCTCGCTGCGCTGGAGGTCGGCGGTCGAAGCCTGTTCGATTGCTTCGACGGTGCCGAAGTCGCCGGCGAGAATCTGCGCCGTCTGCGTTCCGACGAAGCGGATTCCCAACCCATACAAAAGGCGCGCGAGGCCGCGTTTCTTTGAAGCGGCGAGGTTGCGCAGCAAGTTTTCGACGCTCTTGCTGCCGGTACGCGGCACGCGCCCGAGCGCCCCGGCGTCGAGCGCGTAGAGATCGGCGATGTCGTGCACCAAACCCATCTCGGTGAGCTGCTGTGCCATGACGTCGCCGAGCCCTTCGATGTCCATCGCGCCGCGCGACGCAAAATGGCGAACCCGCTCGTAGACTTGCGCCGGGCACGCCGCGTTGGTGCATCGCGACATCGCCTCGCCCGGTGGATGGTCGACGTCCGATCCGCAGACCGGGCAACGGTCGGGCATCGTGAAACGACGAACTTTTTTGGTGCGCTCGGCCAGCACCGGGCCGACCACCCGCGGAATCACGTCGCCGGCGCGCGTAACCAGCACCGTATCGCCGATGCGGATGTCGTTGCTCTCGATGTAAGCGGCATTATGCAGCGTCGCGCTCTTGACCGTCACGCCGCCGATGGCGACCGGTTCCAAAACCGCATTGGGATTGAGCGTCCCGGTGCGT
>CAZMPP010000016.1:13325-17896 GCA_964568035.1 uncultured bacterium | reverse complement strand
GTTGGGAGCCACGGTCCAAGGGGGACCAACTCCGTAGAGATAAGGGTTCTCCGACGCAGATAGCCCGGAGAACAAAATGAGCACGCTTCCAAAAATCGGTATCGTCGGTACGGGGCGCATGGGCGCCAACATTGCGCGGCGGCTCCATGACGTCGGTTACGAAATCGCGGCACTTTACGACACCAATCCTCAGTCGGCCGCGGAGACCGCGGCCGAGACCGGCGGCGAGGTGGCCAGGTCGCTCGCGCGCGTCTCGGAGCGATCCGACGTCGTGCTGACCGTCGTCAGCGACGACGCGGCCATGTACGCGATCTTCGCCGCCGACGGCGAGTCGCTGCTGGCCAACGCCGGCGGAAAGATCTTCGTGAACTGCGCGACGGTCTCGCCTAAAGTGCACGTCGACGTCGAGCGGCTTGCCGAAGCGCGCGGCGCGCACTCACTCGAAGCCTGCATGGCCAGCTCGATACCGCAAGCCCGTAACGGCACGCTCTACCTCATGGTCGGCGGCCGGCGCGAGATCTTCGACCGGGCCGAGCCGATGCTCGAGAAGATGAGCGCGTCGTTGAAGTACATCGGTCCGGCGGGGCGGGCGGCTCAAGTCAAAGCGCTGGTCAACATGGTGATGAACGCCAACACCGCCGGCCTGGCCGAAGGCCTGGGCCTCGGCGACGCCCTCGGCCTCGACTTAGACATGCTCCGCGAAGTCTTCTCGCAGACCGGCGCGAACTCGCGCGTCCTCGAGACCGACGGCGCCGACATGCAGAACCGCGAGCACGACGTCTATTTCTCCGCCGCGCACGCCGCCAAGGATTCGGGCATCGCGCTGGCGCTGGCGGCCGAAGCGGGGCTGCACCTACCGCTCGCGCAGGCGACCTTCGACCAGTTCGAGCGCATGAAGGCGCTGGGCTTGGGCGAACTGGACAAGTCCGGCGTTTCGGAACTTACCTTTCAATCGCGTCACGGCCGCGAGGCCGTGGCCAAACCTTAAACTCGGAAGGAGCACCCATGACCGCGGGAACTGAAACCAAAGTCGTCCCTCTGATCAGCTCCGGCACGGCCGGTCCGCTCGGAGCGATCCATCTGCCGCGTCTGTGGCTGAAGGTCTCGCTCGCGGCGGCCGGCGCACTGCCCGAGGGATACGACGAATGCGGCTCCGGCTTCGACGGAATGACGTTGAGTGCGCTGGGCCTCGATCGCGAGAAGACGCTCGACTATATTCGCAAGAATCGCCCCAGCTACATGGAGTTCGAAGAGTGGGTCGTTGCCAACGGCAAGACCGACAAAGAAACGATCGACCGTCATAACGCTGCGGTGCGCGGCTACAATCACGGCGACGACCTCGGACGCGAGATGCGCAGCGCGTCGAAGATTCGCAGCGACGCGGTCAAAGATGCGGTGATGCTCAACACCATCGAAGATCTCGACGAAGTTCATCGCCAACACATAAAGAAATAGCTCTCACGCGATTTTAATCGCGCGCTTTTAATCGCCTTATAACCCGGCGTCTACGCTTTAACGTGTAGGCGCCGGCTTGTATTCTCCGACAATTCTGTTATGGCCGCAATTATGCGGTTGATTGCCTTTGAGGAGAGTACAATGCGCAAGGTGCTTCTCACACTCGCGATCCTGCTTCTGGTTACGTCGCAGGTTGCGCGAGCCGATGTTTCGTCGAGTCCGGCTCCGGCCGACGAATACTTCGGTCCCTATAAGCAGAGTGTCATCGAGATCCGCAATCGGCTCAACGACTATGACGCGCTTGATCCACGCGCCATGCTCGATCCGTCGGTTGGGGGCTATCTCGACCATCTGCAAGTTGCCGTTCGCGACTGGCAGCAAAAGTATCCGCGCGATCCGTGGCTTCCCCGTATTTGGGCGCATTTGATCCGCGAATACTGGCGCGCCGGCCAGTCGTCGAGCCGTCCCGGTATGGCGGCGCTGTCCATGATGCGCACCACCTACCCCGACTCGCCGGAGACGAGCCGGACGATCTCGTTAGTCTACGGCTCCAATCCGTCACTCGACAACATCGCGCAAGACCGTCCGCAAGTACAAGCCTACGCGCCGCCGCCGGTTGACGAACAGCCCGCGTACGTATACCAGCAGCCCGCGTATCAGCAACCCGAGTACCAGCAATCTGTGTATCAGCAACCCCAATATCAACCCGCGTATCAGGCACCGGCATACTCGCAACAAGCCTACCAACCGCCGGCCCCAGCCTACCAAGAGCCTGCGCCGACTTACGATGACGGCTCGCACGACACCGCCAGCCTCCAAGGATCGATTCCCGCTCAGGTGGCGGCCGGCGACCAGTCATCGGGCGACGACTCACCCGACGACGCACCCACCCCTCCCCCGATGCGTTAAACGCAACGCGCTACAGGCAGAGCGCCCGATTCTTTCGGGCGCTCTTTGCTTTGAGGTGCTATTATACGACGGCGATGACTGCAAAAAGTACGTTTCTCGACCCCGCCGTTCAAGGTTACATCGTCGAGGCGACGGTGCGCGAACATCCCGTCTTGCGCGAGCTCCGCGAAGAGACGGCCGCGCGTAACCCGCACGCGCGCATGGCGATCGGACCCGAGCAAGGCCGCTTCATGGCGCTCATGGCCAATCTCATCGGCGCGCGGCGCTACTTAGAGATCGGCGTTTTCACCGGATACAGCTCGCTGGCGATGGCGCTGGCGCTGCCCGAAGATGGCTACATTCTGGCCTGCGATACCAGTAACGAGTGGACCAGCGTGGCGCGGGGATATTGGCAGGCCGCGGGCGTCGCCGGCAAGATCGACTTGCGGGTAGCTCCCGCGCTGGAAACCCTGGCGCAACTGCCCGCCGACGTCGAGCCCTTCGACATGGCCTTCATTGACGCGGACAAAAACAACGTCGACAACTATTACGAACGCGCGCTAGCGTTGCTGCGCCCCGGAGGCGTTATTCTGGTGGACAACGTCATTTGGGATGGCGCCGTTCTCGATCCGAACCCGCAAGATGAAGACACACGCGCGCTACGCGCCATAAGCTTCAAAGCCGGCAGTGACCCCCGCGTAGACGCCGCCTTAGTCCCTATCTGCGACGGCCTCCTAATAGCCGTAAAACGCTAACGTTGTCATCCTGAGCGAAGGCGCGAAGCACCGCAGTCGAAGGACCGGCGCGAGTGTCAACACTGAGCGAGCGCAGCGAGTCGAAGTGTGACTACCGTGGCGGACGCAAATATTTAAAGCGTGACCAGGCGTCGTGCCAATAGGTCGGCTGTGCGCTGCTGGAATCCTGAGCGACATAGCCGCCGACGTCGAAGCACATGCGGCGGTGCGGATAGTCAATCGCCATGGCGTGGACGGAGGTGAGATTAGTCTCGAGCATTCCGTTGTAGCCGTCGGGGCGTTGCGGCTCGGTGCAGATCGGCATCGGGGTGACCGGCGAGCCGGGCGTGTAGCGGACCGATGCGATGGCACCGCAAGCAAAGCCCGCGCGTGCCGCCTCGGGTTGGGTCTGATAGTCGGCGTCGGCGACGAGCGGCCGGTGCAGTTGAGTTCGCGCCCCTTCCCACATCACGCCGCCGCCGGCCATTCCGGAATCGAGGACGATGTGATTCATTCGCGTCTCGTTGATTTCGACGGTCGCCAGCGCGATGCGAGCGGTTACGTCGATCGGAATGCAATGCATCCGATCCAACTTCGACGACGCCGGGAAGAGCGTCACGACCTGCCGGTCGCGATCGAGGAGCAGCGGGAAGTGCGCCAGGAAGTCGTAACCGCAGAGCGCGTTGTTACCGGTGAGGTTCGACGAGATCAACGCCCGAACGTCGTGCAGGCTATAGCCGGCAACGCCGAGTCTTCCGATGGTCGTCTGATGGTCCATGTACGAGCGTCCGTCGGGCGCGACTTCAAAGGTGGCGGCGCGCGCTTGAAGCCCGGCCGCGTGGGCGAGGGCCGGTGATACCAACACGGCCGAGCTTCCTGTGTCGAGAATGCACTCTGCGCGCTGGCCGTCGATCGTCACGGGGATTGTCGTGCGCGCCGCATAGGTTCCGCTTGCAAGCGTCACCGACGATGCCGCGTCGGCACGTCGCGCATCGTGCGCGCTCAATGCGACGACTGCTCCGGCAGTGAGGCTTAGTAGGAGAAGGCGCAGCGCGGCTGTTCTGATCACGGCTCGAGCGTAGGCTACCATACGGGGGCGGGATTCGTCTGCGCCTCTAATCAAAGTGTAAGCAAGTGACCAAGCCAGCGAATATGCGCGTGACATGCGTCGGCGGCGGACCGGCCGGGCTGTACTTCGGAATTCTCGCCAAACGCCGCTTTCCCGACTGGTCGATCCGCGTGCTCGAGCGCAATCGCCCCCTCGACACCTTCGGGTGGGGCGTGGTCTTTTCCGACGCGACGCTGGAGAATCTGCGCGCCGCCGACGAGCCGACGCACCGTGCCATCACGCAAGCCTTCGCGCACTGGGACGACATCGTCATTCATTTTAAGGGTCACACCATTCGATCGGGCGGCCACGGTTTCAGCGGCATTTCGCGAAAACACTTGCTAGCGATCCTGCAAGAGCGGGCAGCCGAGCTCGACCGGATCGTG
>CAZMPP010000016.1:0-13315 GCA_964568035.1 uncultured bacterium | reverse complement strand
CGTCGAGCTTTGCTTTCAAACGGACGTTGAAGACGTCGAAGCCGAGCGCCGAAAATGTGACCTGCTCGTCGGCGCAGACGGCATCAACAGCCGCGTGCGCGCCACGTACGGTCAGGCCTTTAAGCCGGATCTCGACCAGCGGCGATGTCGCTTCGTTTGGCTCGGAACGGACCTGCCGCTCGACGCATTTACGTTTATCTTCGAGCGTACCGAGCATGGCTGGTTCACCGTGCACGCCTATCGCTTCGACGAGGAGCTGAGTACCTTTATCGTCGAGTGCCGCGAGGAAACGTGGCTCGCCCATGGCCTCGACTCGGCCGGCACCCCCGAAACGATCGCCTTTTGCGAAAAGCTCTTTGCGCCGTATCTTCGCGGGCGGCGCCTTATGGCCAACTCGGCCCACTTGCGCGGGCGCGACTGGCTCAACTTTACCCGCGTCAGCAACGAACGCTGGGTTCACGGCAACGTCGTACTGATGGGTGACGCCGCCCACACCGCGCACTTCTCGGTCGGCTCCGGTACAAAACTGGCCCTAGAAGACGCAATAGGCCTAGCCGACGCACTCTCCGATTTCTGTCATCCTGCGCGAAGCGCCGTAGGCGCGCAGTCGAAGGCGGCCGCGCTTACACAATACGAAGCAGCCCGACGAATCGAAGTACTCAAGTTGCAGAACGCGGCGCGCAACTCGACGGAGTGGTTCGAAAACGTGGCGCGCTATGCGACCTTGCCGCCGGAACAGTTCGCCTACAGCTTGCTGACGCGCAGCCAGCGGATCGGCCACGAGAACCTGCGACTGCGCGACACGACGTACGTTGGTAGCCTGGAGGAATGGTTTGCCGGAAAACCGATTCCACCGATGTTTGCGCCGATTAAACTACGCTCGCTCGAACTCATCAATCGCATCGTCGTCTCGCCGATGGATATGTATAGCGCCGAAGACGGCATGCCCAACGACTTCCACCTGGTCCACCTCGGCACGCGCGCGCTCGGCGGCGCTGGGCTGGTCTTCACCGAGATGACCTGCGTCACGCGCGAGGGACGAATCTCGCCCGGCTGCACCGGGATGTACCTGCCCGAGCACGTTCCGGCCTGGAAACGCATCGTGGATTTCGTGCACGCGAACTCGCGCGCCAAAATCTGCCTGCAGCTCGGACACTCCGGGCCGAAAGGTTCGACCAAACTCATGTGGGAGGGAATGGACGAACCGCTGGCCGCGGGGAACTGGCCGGTCGTCGCGCCGTCGGCCATCCCATATGCTGCAGCGAGCCAAACCCCGCAGGAACTCACCCACGAGCAGATGATCGAGATCCGCGACGCTTTCGCGCGCGCCGCCGCGATGGGACGGCAAGCCGGCTTCGATATGCTCGAGCTTCACTGCGCCCACGGTTACCTGCTCTCGTCCTTCATCACTCCGCTGCGCAATCGGCGCATTGACGAGTACGGCGGTTCGTTGGAAAATCGTCTGCGCTACCCGTTGGAGGTCTTTCGCGCGATGCGCGAGGTTTGGCCGGAAAACCGTCCCATCTCGGTGCGCATCTCGGCCACCGACTGGGTCGACGGCGGAATCTCCGGCGACGATTCGGTCGAGATCGCGCGCGCCTTCAAAGCCGCGGGCGCAGATTTGATCGATGTCTCGACCGGTCAAACGTCCCCCGATGCCAAACCTGTCTACGGACGTATGTTTCAAACGCCGTACGCAGACAAGATTCGCAATGAGGTCGGCATCGCGACGATGGCTGTCGGCAACATCACCGACGTCGACCAGGCCAGCGCGATCGTCGCCGGCGGCCGCGCCGATCTCGTCGCGCTCGGACGCCCGCACCTAGCCGATCCATTCTGGACGCTTCACGCCGCCGCGCAGCTCGGATACCACGAGGCGTCGTGGCCGGTGCAATATCTCCCAGGTAAGGATCAACTCGAACGTCTCGTGGCGCGCGCAAAGGAAGCATCGGCATGAGCCTGAGCGGCCGGCATGCCGTCGTAACCGGCGGCGCCCGCGGAATCGGCTTGGCCGTTGCAAAGCTGCTGGCCGCACAAGGCGCGCACCTGAGCATCCTCAGTCGCAATCCGTCGCCTTCTCGCAGCACCCTGAGCGACACGGAGAAGGGAAGAGGCGATTTTTTTCGCGTGGCCGCCGACGTCACCGACGCCGAGGCAATCCGCCGGGCGTTCACGGCCTGTCGCGAACGCCACGGGCCCATCACCATCCTTATCAATAACGCCGGAATCGCCGAATCGGCGCCGCTCAAGCGCACCACGCGTTGGCTCTGGGACCGTACGATCGCAACGAACCTCACCGGCACGTTCCTGTGCACGCAAGCGGCGGTCGAAGATATGCTGGCCGCAAAGTGGGGTCGCATCGTCAACATCGCCAGCATCGCCGGCCTCGTCGGTGCGCCGTACATTTCGGCCTATTGCGCCAGCAAGCACGGCGTGGTCGGGTTAACGAGAGCGGTTGCGGCCGAACTTTCCGAAAGCGGCGTCACCGCCAACGCCCTCTGCCCCGGCTACACCGAGACCGACATGATGGGCCGCACCATCGAAAACATCGTGCGCCGCACCGGCCGCAGCGAAACGGAAACGCGCGCGCTGCTCGCTCGCGACAATCCCGGCTGCCGCATCGCTACCGCCGAAGAGGTCGCCCAAGCCGTTCTCAAGCTAATCACCGGCACCGAAACCGGCCTCGCCGTCGTAGTACCCGAGAACGGCCTGTCGGCGTCGATCTTTTAGTTCACGCTCCGTACCACCGCAGGTTCGGCCAGATCCGGCGCAGCGGCAGAACGGGATCGCTGCAGAGATAGATCGGCGCGGGCCCTTCGACGATCCACTTATACGGTTCGGCCGAGGTGCGCACCAAGACGACGTTCCGATAATACTTGCGCAGAAGATCGACCCGCGTCGCGCCAATCGCGACCAGCGTCGAGCCCTCGTAGTCCCGATAACCCCACAGATAATAGTTGTTCTGACTTGAAATTGCCGGCGGCAGGCCGTAGCGCGGCCCGAAAAAGTCGAGCGCTCCGGCATCGCCATAGGTATCGGCATAGATCGCCGTGCCGCGCCGCACCGATGGCGGCAGTGAGAAATACACGCCGGCGACGTCACGCGCCAGCCGATCCCAGCCAAACTCTTCGGCGAAAACCGGCTGCACGAGATGGGGAGGCGCGCCGGCGCGTCCCGTGAGCCCTAGGCGCTGCGTATAAGCGACGAGTGTATCGACCGGCAGCACCGGAAGGGACAGCGGCATCGCAACAACCGCGACCGCTACCAGCAGCCCGAACACCGCCGCGCGAAACGGCACGCGCAAACGCTCGAGCGCGATCGCTCCAATCGCGAGCAGCGAAGCGTAATACCCAACGATGTAATATCCCTTCGCTGCAAACGCTACGGCGAGCAGAAAAACCGCCGCATACCCAACGGAAACAAACCGCAGATCCCGTAACGCGCGCAGACGAAACGGCGCGACGAGCCCCGTCACCCACACCATCGCCGCCATTGGATTGGTATACAGCAGTTGCTCGATTGCAAAGGCTTTAAGATTCTGCCACAGATTGCGATACTCCAGCGCGATGCCCACCGCGAAGGCCGGCCGATGCGCCGCATCCCCGCGGAGCACCTCGACGAACGGCCAGCCGTGCGACGCCTGCCAGACCAGGTTGGGTGCCAGCAGCACCGCCGCTACCGCCGCTGCATAGAGGACGAACGGCGAGCGCAAAACACGCCGCTGCGGCGTAAACAGCAATCCAACAACCACTCCAAGCACCGGCAGCAGCATCGAATACTTGGCATAACATCCGGCCGCCATGACCACGCCCAGCACCAGCCACCAGAGTGCTGCGTCCTCCTCCGGTCCGCGAACGATGCGTATCGCAACGAAAATTGCCAGCGTCCAGAAGAGCGGCTCGAGCGAACTCGTGGTGAGCGTATTGCCGAGCAGCAGATAGGCCGGCGCGAGCAGCGTCGCGACCCCGGCCAATGCCTGCGCGAATCGCCCTCCGCCAAGCTCTGCCGCCAGCCGCGCCGCAACGTACACCGTAAGCGCTGCCGCGAGAATCGGCAACGCGCGCAAGGCAAAAAGCGGATAACCGAACGGCCCGGCCAGCCACGCCGCAAAGGCAACAAAGGGCGGCTGATCCACATATCCCCAGGCCAAGCGTTTGGCGCAGGCAATAAAGTACAGCTCGTCGCGGAAGTACCCGTAGCGCATCGCCGTTGCCGCATGCAGTAGCAACGCCACCAGCGCGAGCGCCGGTGCGATCACGCGCTGCGTCGCGCGAGGATCAGAAGACTCAGCGAAAACCCGCAGACGCCCGCCCAAATCCACGAGCCTAGCGCCACGTTCCAATCCCACCAAATCCCGTCGGTGGCGAGCATCGCGGCGAGATACACGCCGATGTACACCATCGGCACGCCGACTGCAAAGCGCCGAAACGCCGGCGCCGTGCCGGGTGAGGGATGCGGATCAAAACGCCTTGCATACCAATCGGCCAGCAAACCGGTTACCAACGCTTGCACGATCGTAACGGCCAGCAGCGGCCCCTGGTTGGTGAAGGCGGCCGCCGCCGGAAGGTTGCCGACCAGCAGAAAAATTGTTAGCGCGCCGAAGCACGGCTTCACGCGCGCGACGAACCAGAGCAAAAAGCCGGTGATGAGCGTGCTCTGGAAGATAACGATCAGGGCGCCGTTGGCTACCTTATAGTAGCCGATCCCGAGTGCGGTGAGATAATCCGGTGTAAACGGGACGATCGACGGCGGCGCGTTGGTTCTCCCCGCCGCCGGATCGAAGGCGTAGGCAGTCCCGAAATGTGCCAGGATGAGCCACGTCGCCAAACCGAGGACCAGCGGCAGTTGACGGGTCAGCGTCGTCGCGGTGCGGTCGGCCAGCACCGAGCGAATCGGTCCGCTGGACAAAAAGAAAATTCCTAGGCCCAGGATCTGATGCGTCGGGCTCAGGAGTGCATCGACGCCTTCCTCGATGCCCAAGACGTGGTGCCAAATCAGATCGCCTAAGCCGCCGACGACGAAGATCGGGATGCCCAGCAGCGCCAGCCGGTAGGCGCGCGGCACCGAGTTCAGCCAGTCGTAGCCGATCCGGTGATTGCGTGCCGCAAATACGGCAACTACGGCGATCGTCACCAGCATGCCCGAGTAGAAAACCGCGTGATACGGGGTGAAAAAGGTTTCTACCGGAACGTGTCCGTGCGCCCACGCGTCCAAAAAGAATCCGCCGGCGATCCAGACGCCGCAGATGCCGGTCGCGTAATCCAGTGCCGGATTCCTCGGCACGGCGTGCGGTAACACGCGCTCCTGCACCATGAGCGGCCCTTACGCGCCCGCGTGCGCGGCGCCTTCCGGAAGGTGGCGCCCCGGCGAATTCCGTACGACTGCAACGTGCTTCCTCGCGTGGGCGCGTTTTGCGTTGCAGTGCTGCTTGCGGGCTGCGTGTCGCGGCCGACCGACGTTCCGCCCAACGTCTCCCTCGGCCTTGCCAAACTACCGGCTCCGCGCCTCGAACCCAACAACGCACCGCCGAGCATTTTGGCGATGCGCTTCTCGTCGCTCAACATCCGCCGGGGCCAGCGCTGGTCGGGCTCGTTCGTTGCCGGCACCGACGTAGCCAGCATCGAAGTTCGCACCAATCTCTTCTCGATCAACGTCCCGCATCGCAGTCCCGGACGCTTTTCTTTCAGCGTCAACGTCCTCGACGTGCCGCCGATCTTCGTCCGTGGCTACCGGCTGCGGGTCATCGCGCGCAATAGCGCCGGCGACGAGTACGAAGAAGACTTGCCGTTTCGCATCCGATGAAGGGCGCGCGCGTCGAGGTCGCCGATCGTGTGATGACCGTCACGCTGGAGCGGCCCGAGCGGAAGAATCCGCTTACCTTCGAGCTGTACGCCGAGCTGCGCGATCTCTTTCGTTCGCTCGACGATGAACCGAACGTCAAGGCGGTCGTGCTGACCGGCACGGAAAATAATTTCTGTTCGGGCGGTGACGTCCACGAAATCATTGGACCGCTAACGCAAAGCAGTCCGGACGAGCTGCTCACCTTCACTCAGATGACCGGCGATCTCGTCAAAGCGATGCGCGCCTGCCCGCAGCCGATCGTTGCGGCGATTGACGGCGTCTGCGCCGGCGCCGGCGCAATTCTCGCCATGGCTAGCGATCTGCGCTTGGGGACCGAACGCTCGCGCGTCGCCTTTTTATTCGTACGCGTCGGCCTCTCGGGCGCCGACATGGGTGCCTGCGCGATGTTGCCGCGCATCGTCGGTCTGGGTCGTGCCGCCGAGTTACTCTTTACCGGCCGCGCCCTAGCCGGAGGGCAAGCTTATGACTGGGGCTTTTACAACGAGCTTTGCCAACCCGACCTGCTCCAAACGCGGGCGCGCGAACTTGCCGCCGAGCTCGCGCACGGCCCAACGCTCGCTCACGCCGTAACCAAGCGAATGCTGCACGAGGAGTGGGCGATGCCGCTGGACGAGGCGATCGACGCCGAAGCCCGCGTACAGGCGCAGTGCATGGAAACCCGAGACTTTAAACGTGCCTACGACGCCTTTGCCGCCAAGCAACGCCCGCGTTTTGAAGGCGACTGACGTGCTCGACCTGCCGTTCTTTGACGAAGAGCATCGCGCATTTGCCGCCGCATTGGAACCCTGGCTCGACGTAGCCCAGGTTTTCGATGACGAAAGCGATGCCGACCAAAGCTGTCGCGCGTGGGTTCGCGCGCTCGGAGAAGCCGGATGGCTGCGCGCCTGCGTGCCCGGCGTCTATGGCGGCGTTCGGGCCGAACTCGACGCGCGGACGCTTTGCTTAGCGCGCGAACGCCTGGCGCAGCGTTCCGCGCTGGCCGATTTTGCTTTTGCAATGCAGGGTTTGGGCAGTGGGCCGATCTCGCTCTTCGGCTCCGCCGAACTGCAGCGCCGCTATCTGCCGCGGGTGGCTTCGGGCGAATGCATCGCCGCTTTCGCGCTCTCGGAACGCGAGGCCGGTTCCGACGTCGCGGCGATTGCGACGCGCGCGCGTCGCGACGGCGACTCCTACCTCATCGACGGCGAGAAGTATTGGATCTCCAACGCAGGCCTCGCCGATTGCTATATCGTCTTCGCGCGCACGGCCGATAGCGGCGCGAAGGGATTGACCGCATTTGCCGTTGACGCAACCTCGCCGGGACTCTCGATCGTGGAACGAATCGAAACCATTTCGCCGCATCCGCTCGGGGCGCTACATTTCGATAAGCTGCGCATTCCCGTCGGAAATCGCATCGGTGAGGAAGGTCAGGGCTTCCGCATTGCTATGGCCACGCTCGATCTCTTCCGCAGCACCGTGGGGGCGGCGGCACTTGGTTTCGCGCGGCGGGCGCTCACCGAAACCATCGGCCACGTCAAGACCCGGCAGCTCTTCGGCGCGCCGCTGGCTGTGCTTCAGCTAACGCAAGCCGCGATCGCCGAGATGGCTACCGACGTTGACGCCAGCGCGCTGTTGGTTTACAGCGCCGCTTGGAAGAAGGACGGCGGCGCCGCACGCGTTACCCGCGAGGCGGCGATGGCAAAGTGGTTTGCTACCGAGGCGGCGAGCCGCGTCTGCGATCGCGCCGTGCAACTCTTCGGCGGCCGCGGCGTGACGCGCGGTGAGATCGTCGAGCGCCTCTATCGTGACGTCCGCGCACTGCGGATCTACGAAGGCGCCAGCGAAATCCAGCAACTGGTTATCGCCAAGCAGACATTCGAGGCATGATCGCGCACGCTACCGCTCACGTCGACCGTTTTGCGGAAGAACGGCTTCCGCCGCCCGAGGCAATGCCGGAGATCATCGACGAGCTCGAGCTGAACTACCCCGAGCGGGTAAACTTTGCCGGCCGGCTTCTCGACGCGCACATCGAGCGCGGTGGCGGGCAGGATCGCTGCGTGCTCTCGCCCTCGACGCTCTGGACCTACGCTCAGCTGCGCGCGACGGCCAATCGCATCGCCCGCGTGCTTACCGAAGATCTGTTGCTCGAGCCGGGCAATCGGGTTCTGCTCCGCGGTACAAATACACCGATGCTGGCGGCGTGCTGGTTCGCGGTACTCAAGGCGGGGGGCATCGCCGTCACCACCATGCCGCTCTATCGCGCCGGCGAGCTGCGTTTTATGATGGAGATGGCGCAGGTCAAGCACGCCCTGTGCGACGCGCGTCTGCGCGACGAGTTCGATCGCGCCTGCGCTTCATTCGGCGGCGCGCGCGCTCTCTTTTTCAACGCTGCAGACGAGAATCACGGCGACTCGCTGGAGCGGGCGATGGAGGCCAAGTCCGACGACTTTGCCGACGTTCAAACCGGTTGCGACGATGTTGCGCTGATCGCGTTCACTTCGGGAACGACCGGGACGCCGAAAGCCGCCATGCATTATCACCGCGACCTGTTGGCGATTTGCGACACATATTGCGCGCGCGTGCTGCGTCCGCAAAGCGACGAACTGTTCTGCGGAAGTCCGCCGCTCGGCTTTACGTTTGGTTTGGGTGGCCAGCTGCTCTTTCCGCTGCACGTCGGAGCCGCGACGCTGCTGCTCGAGCGCGCTGGTCCGGCGGAGCTGCTCGAAGCGATCGGCAAGTTCGGCATTACCACGATCTTTACCGCGCCGATCGCGTATCGCACCATGGCCGCCGCGTGCGAGCGCTATGACATCTCGACCCTGCGCGCGTGCGTCTCGGCCGGCGAAACGCTGCCAAAAACGGTCTGGCAGGAGTGGCATGAAAAGACCGGTCTCAAAATCCTAGACGGTATCGGCAGCACCGAGATGCTGCACATCTTTATCGGTTCGCCGCGCGACGAAGCGCGGCCCGGATCGACGGGGCGCGTCGTCCCGGGCTACGTCGCGGAAATTCACGACGACGACGGCCGCAAGCTCCCCGACGGGACGATGGGACGGCTGGCGGTCAAAGGACCAACCGGCTGTAAATATCTGCAAGACGAACGACAGAGCATCTACGTGCAGCGCGGCTGGAACTATCCGGGCGACGCCTATAGTAGAGATGCCGATGGTTACTTCTGGTATATCGCGCGCACCGACGACATGATCGTCTCGGCCGGCTACAATATTTCCGGTCCGGAAGTCGAACAGGCGTTGATCGCGCACGCCGACGTCAAAGAGGTAGCCGTCGTGGGTAAACGCGATCCCGCGAAAGAGACGAATCTGGTCAAAGCTTTCGTCGTGTTGGCCGAAGGGTGCGCTGCGAGCGATGCTAAGGCGGACGAACTGCGCGAGTTCTGCAAGACGCAGATCGCGCCGTTCAAGGCACCGCGCGAGATCGAGTTCGTCGCAGAGCTGCCGCGAACCGAGACGGGCAAACTCCAACGCTATAAGTTGAGGCAGAACCGCCCGGCCGGGTAAGGTGCACGTTCGCGTCGAAAGGCGCGGCATGAAGAGCACGATTTTTAGTCGCGCCGCGCTTAGCGTCGCGTTCACTGCGATCTCGTTGGCCGGCTGCAGCGGAACGCAACCTCCGGCCGGCAGCCCAAGCGCGAGTGTGGCCACGACAACGCGAAGCGGTATCGTCCCGACGTTGCGCGCGCAGCGACAACATACGTGGATGAGCCCGGCGCTCAAAGGCCGCCGCGACCTCCTGTACGTCAGCGATCCCGCCGACGGCCTGGTGGTCGCCTACGATTATAAGTCCGGTAAGCAGCTCGGCTCGGCGGGTGGCTTTCGAATGCCTTACGGCGGATGCAGCGACAAG
Source organism: uncultured bacterium (assembly GCA_964568035.1). GTDB lineage: Bacteria > Vulcanimicrobiota > Vulcanimicrobiia > Vulcanimicrobiales > Vulcanimicrobiaceae > Cybelea. The sequence continues at coordinate 3,610 of CAZMPP010000016.1, read as the reverse complement.
AAGGGCAACGTATATTTCGTCGATTTTACGACCGCGAAGATTACGGAGTTTGCCGACGGCTCGTTGACGCCGGTAAAGACGTTGACCGAGAGCGTCGGCAGCCCGATTGGCTGCAGCGTTAATCCAACCAACGGCGATCTCGCCGTCACCAACTTCCAGAGCCCTGCTAGTTCGGGCGGCGTGGCGATCTATAAGAACGCCTCGGGTTCGCCGACCATCATCACCGCGGCGCAGAAGGACTGGCCGGCCGGTTACGATCCCAAGGGTAATCTGTTTATCGTCGGTTTGCAGGGGTCGTGTTTGACGGGCTGCTTGGAAGAACTGCCCGCCGGCGGCGACGCGTTTGAAAAGCTTACGCTAAGTGGGTTTAATCTCCACTTCCCCGCGGCGGCGCAGTGGGACGGCAAATACCTGGGCGTCGGCGATCAGGCATGCAACGGGGCGGACTATACGTGCATCTTCCAAGTCAGCGTTTCTGGGAGCACGGCGACCGCGGTCAATACCGTCCAGCTCGCTGACCCTTGCGGCGGCGCTTACGTGGACGTCGTTGCCTGGGCAAATCTCAGTAAGAAGCCAAACGACCTTCCGAAAAAAGCCACGACGCAGATCGCCGGCAGCAATATTGCTTGCACGAATACCGTGGTGGACAAGTGGGCCTATCCCGCCGGCGGCGCTCCGTCGGGACAACTGGGCGTTGTCGGTCCCGCGTACGGTGCCGTCATCGTGACGGGCAAATGGAAGGGCAGCCGCTGAATTCCGGCAATCGTCTAGCGCGTTACGCGGCGGCGCTCTGCGCCGTCGCAGTATTGCCTGCCGGATGCGGTTCGCCGAGCTCGTTCGCCCGCGCGCCGCAGTCGTCAAGGTCTGCCGCGCGAGCGAGCGTTAACGGCTCGTGGATGTCGTCTGAAGCCCGCTCGAGTGCCTTGTTTTACATCTCGACGGGCGCGGACGGCGCGATTTACGTCTATAGCTATCCGAAGGGACAGCTCGTTGGCGGCTTGCTCAATGCGGGCAGGTCGTACGGACTCTGTTCCGACGCGGACGGCGACGTCTTTGTCTCAAACGATAATGCGACGTACGAATATCCCCACGGCAGTGCAAACGCGTCGGCAGTGCTCACGAGTCCCTTTGGCGGGACCATAGCTTGTTCGGTCGATCCTGGAAGCGGAGACTTGGCCGTCGTGGCGCCTGCCAGCGGGGTTGCCATCTACCGCCCCGCGGCCGGGCACGGCTGGCACATAGCAAAACTCTTTCGCTTCGACACGCCGCGTCTCTTGTGGTGCGCCTATGATGCTTTCGGCGATCTCTTTGTCGACGGATATGCAAGCGGACACTACTTCCTGGGGGTACTCGAGAAAGGTAAGTTAAATTTCAAGAGGACAATACTCGACAAGAACGTTTTTGCTGCAAACATCCAATGGGATGGAAAGTTTATGGCCATCGGAGACGGTGGCGGGAACATTCGACGCTTCAAGTTTAGGGGTACGACGGGTAGACAGGTCGGTGTCACAAGACTAAAGTCTTTCGGCCAGATCTTCCAGTTTTGGATCCAGGGCGGCGTCGTAAGCGCCGTGGCCAATCAAAGTGGGCATTCCGTCGTCGCGTCGTGGCCGTACCCGGCCGGGGGCGCACCTCAGAACGAATTTACGCAAACTAAAATCTACGGCGTGACCGTCAGCGTGGCCCCATCGACTCGCTAGGCTGCGCTCGTCGCATACCACGATTCGCGGCGGCGCTTTGTGCCGCGGCGCTATTGCTTACCGGATGCGGTTTACCGAGCGTCTCGTTCGACGGCGCGCCTCAGGCATCGAAGGCGGCGGTGCGCGAGGTGGCCCGGCACTCGTGGACCTCGCCTGAAGCCCGCTCTAACGACTTGCTCTATGCATCGACCGGCGATGACGGCGCTATTTACGTCTACACCTACCCAAAGGGTAAGCTGGTCAGCGGTTTGTTCAACAGCGGCAGCTCTTACGGGCTCTGTTCGGATTCTAGCGGCAACGCTTTCGTGACCAACGACTATGCGATCTACGAATATCCGCATGGCGCGGCCGGCCCATCGGCCAGTCTCACCAACCCCTTTGGTGCGACCTTTAGTTGTTCGATCGATCCAACAACGGGAAACCTTGCGGCCGTGACGGCCCATGACGCTGTGGTTTTCCAGCCCGGAGCCCACGGATGGAAGCAGGCAAAGCTGTTCGCTCTTACCTACCCTGCGACTGGGTGGTGTGGATACGACGCCTCGGGAAATCTCTTCATGAGTGCAGAGGATAGCGGCGGATGGTTCATTTCCGAGCTTCTAAAGGGGAAATCCGCCTTCAAAAAGACGCTGATCGATAGGCGGTTCGAGCCTGGCAACATCCAGTCGGATGGAAAGTACGTCGCGATCGGCGACAACGTGCTCATTCGCCGCTTTAAGTTCATCGGGACAACCGGCAGGCAAGTCAGCGTTAGAAAACTGAACGGCATCGAAAGAGTCTTCCAGTTTTGGATTCAGGGTGGCACCGTCACCGCCGCGGCAAACCAAAGCGGAAGTTATGCCGTAGGGTTGTGGCCGTATCCAGCCGGTGGAAACCCCCAGCAGTTCATCGAGCAACACGGAACCTACGGCGTAACCGTCAGTTTGGCTCATTCGCTTCGATAAGCCAGGCAGCCCGAGCTGTACCGCGAAATATGCAAGCATAAGACGCGGAGGATCCCGATATGACGATACTACGGTCCTTCCAACGAGACTTAACGATTCTTATTGCCGCCACGGTGCTGACGGCATGCAACAGCGCCTCGACGACTCCAGCCGTCCCCGCTGCGGCTGAAGCGCATCGCCCGGTGCGCCCTTCCTGGATCGACTCTGCCGCCAAGCACGGCGCATTACTCTATATTTCTGATTTAGATGCGAGCACCGTTCTCGTTTACACCTATCCGGGTTTGAAGCCGGCCGGAACGCTCTCGGGTTTCTCCTCGCCTGCCGGTCTGTGCGTGGATCCGAGATCGGGCAACGTGTGGGTCACCGATACGCTGAAATCGGATGTGGTCGAGTTCGCGCACGGCGGCACGACGCCCATCAAGACGCTAACCGATGGGGAGGGCTACGTCGGCGCCTGTGCCGTCAATCCGCTTAACGGCGACGTTGCCATCGTGAATAATACTGTCGGCGGTGACGACCCCGGTAACGTCGTGATTTTCCCCGCGGGAAGCGGCACGCCCGTGACGTATTCCGACCGTCACGTGTTGGTGATGGATTTTGCCGCGTACGATCCGCAAGGCAATCTCTTCGTCGACGCGCAGTGGTACGGACATCACGGGCGTCTTCGTCTCGACGAGCTGCCCAGCGGCGCGAAGAAACTCATCAACGTGCCGTGGGAAGGTCCGAAGATCTATCGCGGCTCGAATGTACAGTACGTCGACGGCAGCCTAGCGGTCGGTGATGGTACTACCGGCACCGTCTATCGGACGTCGGGCGGCAGCGTGACGGGCAAGACGATCATAAACGGCGCCTGTTACGTCGAGCAGTTCTTTATCGAGCGCAAGAGTCTCATCGTGCCGACGTTTTGCAGCGACTCGAGCGGAGAGATCTTGATTTACGACTACCCGGCGGGCGGCACCGCGGTAAAGT
>CAZMPP010000015.1:0-18821 GCA_964568035.1 uncultured bacterium | reverse complement strand
CTCGTGATCCTGTTGATTGCGCGACTTGCGCATCCGTTCGGGATGTTCGCCGCGAAGAATACCCCGCGGCAATTCGCGTGTCGCGGCGGGGGGACCGTGGCCACCTTCGGCGTGATGATCGTCGCGGCCGTCGCGCTCCTGCTGCGCTGATCTTGGCGTTGCGGCTGCGCTGAGCGAACCCCTCGAAGGAGCGCACGGACGAGATGGACCGGTGGCCGAAGGTCGAGAGCAAAGAGACACCGGTCGAGGTGGTCGAGACGGCCGCGCCCACGATTCCATATCTGGAAACGATCACCGGCGGCACCGAGATCCATTCCCGCTACAAGCATCAAACCGGCGGTCACGGACAGTTCGGCGACGTTTGGCTGCGCTTCGAGCCCCGTGAACGCGGCGCCGGCGTGACCTTCGAAGACAAGATCGTCGGCGGTGTGGTGCCGCGCCAGTTCATCCCCGCCGTCGAGAAAGGCGTGCGCGAAGCGCTCGCTCACGGACCGGGGGGGAATCCCGTGACCGACCTGCACGTAACGCTCTACGACGGCCAGTATCACGACGTCGACTCGAGCGAGCAATCGTTCAAGACCGCGGCCGGCATGGGCGTGCGCGAAGCGCTGCCGAAATGCAATCCGGTCGTCCTGGAGCCGATCGCGCACGTGCGCGTCACGGTTCCAACAAACTATACGTCGACGGTAATCCAGCAGCTCACCGGAAAACGCGGCCAGATTCTCGGGATGAATCCCGCCGACCGCGCGGGCTTCGACCTGGTCGAGGCCTACGTTCCGGCGGTCGAGCTTTCACGGTATATCACCGAGTTGCGAACCGCGACGCAGGGTCTGGGAACGTACGGCTGGCGTCACGAGCGTTACGATCCGATTCCCGGCAATCGCGTGGCGCCGAAGGCGGCGGTCTGAAAGCACTTCTCGCTTCGCTGCTCGCGGCCGTCGCGCTGGCGGGGTGCAGCAAAGTCTCGCAGGAAACCGGCGGTTCCCAACGGCACTCGTGGACGCGCCCCGGCGTGCTGCGGGTCGCCATTCAATCCGACCTCAAGAACCTCAATCCGCTGCTCAACTCGAACACGACCGACGCTTTTGTCGACCGGTTGATGTTCGAGCCGCTGATTACGGCCGATCCAAAAGGCAATCCGCTGCCGATGCTCGCCGTGCGCGTTCCGTCGCTCGCCAACCACGGCATCAGCCGCGACGGCTTGACGATCACCTACCATTTACGCAAGGACGCGCGCTGGAGCGACGGCGTCGCCGTCACTGCCGCCGATATCAAGTGGTCGTGGCAAGCGATCATGAATCCCGATAACAACGTCGTTTCCCGCCACGGCTACGACGTCATCGATCGCATCGACACGCCCGACGATCGCACCGTCGTCGTGCGCCTCAAGAACCGCTTCGCGCCGTTTGTCGACACCTTCTTTGCCGAGAGCGACCAGCCGTACATGCCGGGACCGGCCCACATCCTTTCGCACTATCCGAATATCAATAACATTCCATTTAACAGCGCTCCGACGGTTTCGAACGGGCCGTTCAAATTCGTGCAGTGGGCGCGCGGCGACCACATCTCGCTTGCGCGCAACGACGCCTTCTTCATGGGTCGCCCCGGGCTGTCGCGGATCGACGTAAAGATCATTCCCGACGAAGATACCTCGGTCAACCTGCTGCGGACCCACGGCATAGACTATATGTTCCAAGCCTCGATCCAGACGTACGAGCAGGTCCGGACGATTCCCGGCGTCCGCATCGCCTGGGTCAACGTCAACGGTTACGACGCACTGCAGATGAATCTGTCGCGTCCGCTCTTGCGCGATCGGCACGTTACGTCGGCGATTGCCTATGCCGTCGACAAGGACGAAATGGTGCGAACCCTTACGTATGGGACGCAGCACGTCGCCACCGAAGACATTCCGGACTGGATGTGGGCGTTTAATCCTGCGGTGCGTTCCTACCCGCACGATCCGGGCATGGCGAGAACGCTTTTGCGCGAGGCCGGCTGGCGCCCGGGGCCCGACGGAATCATGCGCAAAGGCGCCGACAAGCTCACCTTGGTGATGGTGACGAACAACTCGAACGCGACGCGGCGGCGCGAGACGCTGGAGATCCAAGCGATGCTGCGCGAAGCCGGGATCGATGCGGAGATCAAGTATTACCCCGGCGACGTGCTCTTCGCTCCGGCGGGCATGGGCGGGATATTGCAGCTGGGCCGGTTCGATCTCTCGATGGCCGGGTGGTATTCGGGCGTAGATCCCGACGACAGCTCGCAGTTCACGTGCAAGAACTTTCCGCCGGGAGGCTACAACTACTCGCGCTACTGTAATCCGCAGATGGAAGCGGCGCAGAAGATCGCTCTGACCAGCTACGACCGCGCCACGCGCACGGCCGCCTATTACCGGATTCAAGAACTGCTGGCACGCGACAATCCCGAACTCTTCGTCTATTGGCTGCGCCAAATGGAGCCGGTCAGCATCGACTTTCGCGGCTTCGATCCCAATCCAGTCATCGAATCTTGGAATGCCTGGCAATGGAGCATATAGGGCTTCAGGAGCTTGCGTGGTTGCGCAAGATCATCGTCGAGCGGGCCTTGACCCGTGGCGATTACGTGCTCGCCGGCGGCGCGCGCAGCGACTATTACATCGACAAGTTCAGCCTCTTTGCCGACCCGCACGTCTTGCGGCGAATCGCACGACTCTTCACGGCGGTCATCTCCGAGTATAATCCCGACCTCGTCGGCGGCACCGAGCTCGGTGGCGTCGTCATCGCTACGGCCGTTTCGCAAATGTCGGGACTACCGATGCTTGCGGTGCGAAAAAAACCCAAGGCGTACGGCGCCTTCGCCAACGAGTACGTCGAGGGCCCTTACCTCGCCGGCCAGCACGTGCTCTTACTCGAAGACGTCGTCACGACCGGACGCGACTTGCTCGCCGCAGCCGCGCGACTGCGCGAGCTGGAGCTTCAAGTGACCCCCTACGCGGTTGTCAGCCGCGGCTTGGCGCCCGTACGCGCGCTCATTCAGTTCTCACTGCCGCACGAACAGCCGCAGACGCAGAACTAGGCTACGCGCTAACGGCGCGGCGGCATCGAGGCCATGACGCTAACCGCAGCGCCGTAACCGTGAAGCTTCGAAAGCGTTTTGGTGGGCGAGCCTCCGGCGGGATAGTTCCAGAAGCCCACCGCAGCGTCGTAATCCGGCCCGATTAGCCGCGCGCCGTCAATCCAATACTGGCGAACGCTGGTGGTTCCGCTCAACGTCGTCGTTCCGACGGGATTGGCCGTGCTGCCGCTCACCGAGAGCTGGTACACCACCGAGGATGAAACGCCCGCGTCTCCGACGGTAATATAGTTTCCGTCCCAAGCCATTCCGCCGGGCTTCTGGATGGCTTGATTGACCGTTACGCTCTGCAGTGCGGCGCCCTTATGCGGCAGCTCGGCGAGGGCGAATTTCCCGCTTCCGTCGACACCGTCGACGAAGAGATTGCCCTGTGAATCGAAAGCGCAAAAGTAGCCGTTGCTCATTGTCGCGACCGCGTAAAGGCTGGCGTCGCGCCAGCGGCTGTGTTTGCTGTGACGGAAGACGCCAACGACCGTACCGTTCAAACCGCCGGCAACCGCAAGGTCGCCGTTGCGCGGGCTGACCGAACATCCCCCCGGAGAGCCGGGCGTGCTCAGCGCCGCTCTCGGTTCCGTTGCGCCGTGGGCGAATTCGAGGATTGCAGCGGCATCGACGTCGGAAATCCACACGTTGCCTTGGCTATCGGCGCACTCGGCGCGCGGCCGGCCAAAACCCGTCAAGGTGCCCACGAGGCGTCCCTTCGGATACGAATAGACCGCAACGTCGTTGCTCTCGACGTCAGACAGATAGAGAAGATCGGTCTGCTTAGCTTGCGGCTGCATCGAGCCGCGCACAAAGGCGTGTGCGCTGAGCGGGACCGTCGGCGACGCGCCTTGGCTGCAGCCGGCGACGAGCGCTGCGGCTAGCGGAATTGCGGCAAGTTTCAAGGGTGACCTCATGGATAAGAGTGCTCGCATTGCCCGGACGCGTTGCTGAGCAGCGGCTGCGATGTGTAGGACTTATTGCCGAAAGGATCGTTGGCCATGTTGTGCCATGCACAGACGTCGGCGATCTCTCCGACTTGACCGTTCCAGCCGCTAAACGGATTGAGATCCGTGTAGATTTCGGCGTACTCGTGGCCGGCCATGATGGTCACGCCTTCGACTTTTCCCCCCTCGTCGGACGGCGGGCTGATGATATTTGCTCCGCAATTGGTTCCGGCATCGGGCATGTAGGGAATGTTGCTATAGGCAACCTGCTTTCCCTGATAAGCCGTCGAACTGTGATAGGCGCACCAGTGCGTACCGAACTCCGGTGACGAGTGACCGTGTGGCGTCGCTACGATGTACGAAGCGTCTACGTCGTAGCCGAAGTGTTTGACTCCCTTGATGGCCTCGTTGGCAACTTGTGCATCGGTGGGACTCTTGGAGATCGGCGATTCGTCATTCCAGCTCCCGCCGAATTGTGACGAGGGATTGGTGACGTAAACCTTGTTGCTGCCGGAAAGTTCGTAATACTGCGTGGTAATGTTGAGGTAACCGCTGCCGCCCATTGCCTTGGTGTATTGTTCGAGCAGCTTTTGCACGTGTAAAGAATCGCCGTATTTTTCATAACCCCAGAAAATCAGATAGACCTTGGGATTAACGCTCACGGGGCCGTTGTGATAGAGCACGTGATATGCCGGCTGCACGTCGGGCGAGGCGCTGCGCGACAGCGCGTAATGCGGACCTTGATTCAAAGCTCCTGGGGCTACGCCGACCGAGGGTGCCACGGCGTCGCGGCCACCACACGCAGCGAGGGCAAGCGAGACGGCACAAACGATAACCGCCGAGAATTCGCGTAGTCTAGCCATCGAAAACTCCTGGAATTTCAGACCGGGAAGTCCATACCGTCATCGGCGAGCACGACGGGACCTTGAAACTGGCGCTTCGCCGCTTCGACGAGCGCGTCCCCCGGCTCCGCCACGCCATAATGCGTGAGCACCAGGCGATCGACGCTCGCTTGCCGCGCCATATCGCCGGCTTCGCTCGCCGACGTATGTCCTCGCTCGCCAGCCTCGGTGGAGAGCCCGAGCGCCGCTTCGCAGAGAAAGATTGCCGCGTCACGCGCGAGGTCGATCACCGCTTCGCACGGTGCGGTATCGGCCGAGTAGACGACGCTCGCCCCACCCGCTTCGGCGCGAACCGCGAACGCACTGACGAAATGTTTCGTTTGCGCAAAGGCGAGACGAAGGTCGCCGAAGCGCAGGTCTTGCAACGGATCGTACTCGCCGACCTCAAAAACGTCGTCAAAAAACGACGCCGGCGCGTCGGGCGATACGGCGCGCCGCAGCGCATCGAGGGACGCGCTCCCTCCGGGCGGAAGCCGTAGCGGCATTCGCTGCGCGCGCCGTTTCGGACCGTACTTCAACGCGTACCGGAACGGAACGAGGTCGAAGAAATGGTCGGCGTGCATGTGTGAGACCACGATCGCGTCGAGCTGCGTGTAATCCATTACAAGTTCCAGCTTCGAAAGTGCTCCCGGCCCGGCGTCGAGCAACACCGCCCCTTCGGAAGTCCGCAGCAGATAGCTGCTGCAGGCCCGCCCGGGCCGAGGAATCGAGGAACTCGACCCGACGATATGCAGCGTCAGGACAGCGATGCAAGAACCTCCTCGGCGTGCTCGTCAACCTTGACCTTCGGCCAGACCCTCGTCACGCGGCCGCCCTCGTCGAAGAGAAAGGTCGTTCGCGCCGAGACTCCGCAGGCGCTATAGAGCTTCGAATCCGTATCGGCGAGTAACGTGAACGGAATCGAGTACTTCTCCTTGAACCGCTGATGCGAAGCGACAGAATCGCGGCTAACGCCGACGATGCGGGCGTTTTTCTTGCGAAACTGTTCGTAGATATCGCGGAACTGCGAAGCTTCGCTGGTGCATCCCGGCGTGTCGTCCTTTGGATAAAAATAAAGCACCAGCGGACCGCCGAGGAGCGCGCCGGTCGTAATCTCCGTTCCTTCGTCGTCGAGCAGGGTGACTTCCGGGAGCCGATCGCCTTCACCAAGCATCTTCGTTGCCTTTCTAGAACGCTATTGGTAATGTCGCCAGCCCATCCGTTGGCCGAACGCCTTATCGAGCACCTGCAGCGCCGGCCCGCAAGCCGCGTCTTGGATTTTGCCTCGGGCAGCGGCCGAAATACCGTCGCACTGCGCGACGCCGGATTTTCCGTGTTCGCGATCGACGACGCGGCGGCGGTGCTGCCCGGGGCGCTCGCCGCGAGCGACGGCATGTTTGCCGCAGCGATATCCACGCACGGGTTGCTCCATGGAACAGCGGGATCAATCGCTGCAGCGCTTCACGCTATCGCCGAACGGTTGGAGAACGACGGGCGGCTCTACGCCACGTTCGGCTCGGTGCACGACGCGCGATTTGGACAAGGCGAACGAATCGGCGACTGGACCTTCGCGCCGGTTAAAGAGCCCGAGCGCGGCGTAGCGCATACGTTTTACGATCGCGAGCGCCTCGAAGCGCTGCTTTCGCCGAATTTCCTCATCGAATCGCTCGACGAGCGCGGGGCCGACAAAGTGCATTGGTTCGTCGTGGCGCGTAAGCGTTGAGAGTCCGGCTCGCGCTCGTCGCGATCGTCGCAATCTGCGTATCCGCCTGCTCGCACGCCGGCGCGCGCCACACTTCAGGTTCGCGCCTGCTCTTTAGTGGACTGGCCGGCGAGCCCGATACGCTTAATCCGATGTTCTCCAACGAGGCCGACGAGCTGAACTTCAGCCATCTCTACATGTCGTATCTTATCGAGAACGACGACCGCGGCAACGCCGTAGCAGAGATTGCGAATCAGGTACCGGCGCCGGGCAACGGCGGAATCTCACCCGATCGACGAACCGTTACCTACCGCTTACGCCCCAACGTTCGCTGGCAGGACGGCGCTCCGCTGACCGCGCGCGACGTCGTCTTTTCGTATCGAGCAATCGTAAATCCGCGCAACAACGTCGCGACGCGGGTCGGCTATCAAGAAGTCGAATCGATCGAAGCCCCCGACGCGCACACCGTCGTAGTGCGACTGCGCCGTCCGTTCTCGCCCTTCGTGCAATACTTTTTCGGGCCGCAGGGCGTCGGAGCGATCATGCCCGAGCATCGGTTGCGTGCGGTAGCCGATTTGAACCGCGCCGCCTACAATCAGCGTCCGCTAGGAGCGGGTCCCTACGAGGTCGTCCGCTGGGCGCGCGGTGACAGCGTCGTGCTCGAGGCAAATCCATACTATTGGCGAGGCAAGCCGCGCATCGCCGAGCTCGTCTATCGCATAATTCCGGACCCCAACACCCGACTCGAGCAGTTGCGCAGCGGCGAAGTTGATGCCGATTTCGACGTCGATCCCCAGCTCTTGCCGGTGCTTCGCACGATTTCAGGCGTGCGCATCGCACTGACGCCGGTCAACGACATGCACGTGGTGCGGTTTAACCTTCACGACCCGGTTATAAGCGACGTCAACGTCCGACGGGCAATCGCGATGGCCATTGACCGCAAGACACTTATTGCCGCCGCGACGCACGGCAGCGGAGCGATCGTCAACGCCGATCAGCCCTACAACGGCTGGGCGTTCGACCCGGCCGTCGCCAAAATCGGCTACGACCCTACTGCCGCTCGCCGGCTTCTCGCCGGGAGAACGCCTGAAGTGACGCTGGCGATCGCTCCGGAGATCATCAACGGCTCCGCGCTGGTGGGCGCGATCTTGCAAGAAGATCTGCGTCGCATCGGCGTGCGGGCGATCATCAAGCGCTTCCCCGCGGCCGTCTTCTACGGTCCGTCGGCTCGAAGCGGAGTGTTGGCCGGCGGAAACTATCAGCTTGCCTACGACGCGTGGTGGGTGCTGGGAAGCGATCCCGACGACTCATGGAACTTTGCCTGCGGTCAGATTCCGCCGGCCGGGCTGAACTACTCACGATGGTGCAGCGCAAAGGCCGATGCCGCGATGCACCAAGCCATCGCCACGATCGAGCAATCCCGCCGTGCCGCCGACTACGCGATCGTGCAAGAAGCAATCGCGCGGGATCTTCCGGTCTTCCCGCTCTGGCAAGTCCGCATTCCCGACGCGTACCGGACGTACGTGCACGGCATTGCTCCGTCGCCCGCCGGCTCGACGTTTTGGAATGCCTGGAGCTGGAGTATCGGCTCTTAGCGCGTCTGGGTCGCGATGAGATCCTGCATCGGGCTCGAGGCGGAAGCGTAGAGCCGCTTCTCGATGCGACCGGCTAAAAAGGCTTCCCGTCCGGCAAGCACCGCGTGCTTCATCGCGCCGGCCATCAGCACAGGATCCCGCGCCCCCGCAATACCGGTGTTCATCAGCAGGGCGTCGACGCCGAGCTCCATCGCGATCGCGGCATCGGAGGCCGTTCCAACACCGGCATCGACGATAACCGGAACGCCGGCGCGTTCTTTGATGATGCGAATCGAATACGGATTGCAGACGCCCAGCCCGCTGCCGATCGGCGCGGCCAGCGGCATAACCGCCGCGCAGCCGAGCTCTTCCAGCTGACGGCACGCGATCGGATCGTCGCCCACGTAGGGCAGCACCGTAAATCCATCGGCAACCAGCGTTTCCGCTGCCGCGAGCGTTTCGCGGGTATCGGGATGCAGCGTTTGCGCGTCGCCGATCACCTCGAGCTTAATGAGGTCGGTGCCGAGCAGTTCGCGGGCCAGCTGCGCGGTCAGAACGGCATCCTTTGCCGAGTAGCATCCCGCCGTGTTCGGCAGAATCTCATAGCGTTTGCGATCGATATAATCGAGCAGCGTCTTGCCTTCGGAGTTGTCGAGGCCGATGCGCCGTATCGCAACCGTGACCATGCCGGCTCCGCTGGCCGCGTGGGCGGCCTGCATCACTTCCACCGAGGGATACTTTCCGGTGCCGACGATTAATCGCGAGCCGAGTTCGTATTTCCCGATCTTCAGCCGATCGCTATCTGCTAACGTCATCGCTAACCTCCCGCTACCGCCTTGATGATCTCAATGCGATCGCCCTCTCGAAGCTGCGCCCGATCGTACTCGTCGCGCCGGACGACGCGGTCGTTACAAGCGACGGCGACGCCCGTACGAGGCGCACCCAGCATCTCGAGCAGTCGCCCGACGGTCAGCTCTTCGGGAAGGTCGCGGTTCTCACCATTGATGGTTGCTTTCACGCGTGAGTGATTCGTTTAGGGAGCGAATCTTCCGTGCCGAAGCGATCGAGCGAAAAAGGCAACAGCGCTGAATCGTGGCCTGTTTCTACGGCATCGGCGATCAGCCGCGCCGTTGCCGGCGTCAGCAGAATTCCATTGCGATAGTGGCCCGTCGCCAAAAAGAAGCCCTCGAGGGACGTCGCGCCGAGCACCGGAAGCTCGTCCGGCGTGCCGGGACGCAGCCCGGCCCACTGCTCGGTCACGGCAAAACCTCCGAGCGACGGCGCCGCACGCAGCGCCGCATGAAGCAGTTCGTGCATCCCCTGCGCAGTGACGCGTTCGTCGAATCCCGCCGCTTCGACCGTCGCGCCGATCAGCAACCGGCCGTCGTCGCGCGGCACGAGATACGCCCCGGGAACCCAGGTCGCGCGGCGCACGAATCCCGCGGGGGCAGCCAGTGCGAGCATTTGCCCTTTGACCGGTACGACCGGAGGTACGCAATCGAGTGGCACGCCGGGCAACTCCGCCGCCCACGCACCGCAGGCGTTCACCACCGAGCCGGCGGCAACAAATCCGCGATCGACGGCCACGCCCAGCACGCGACGCCCGTCGCATTCAATCGCCAGCTGCTCGCTGCGCTAGAAGCTAACGCCGCGCTAGCGGCAGACCGCCGACAACGCGCGCCCGAGCCTCCGGTTGTCGACGTGGCCTTCATTGTGTTTGACCAGGGCACCGCTTAGCGTAGCGGCCAGCCACGGTTCGCTCGAGAGCGCCTGCCCGCGGTCGAGTAGACCGGCGGCAACGCCGCGTTCGTGCAACGCTTTCGCCTGGGCACGCAGCCCGTCGAGCTCGGGTTCGCCGAAGGCGGCGTAAAAAACGCCGTCGAGCTTGAGGTGCGGATCGATGCCGCTGGATTCGGCGATGCGAGCCACGAAACGCGGATATTCCTCGAGCGAGGCGAGACAGAGCGCGAGCATCGTTTCGTCGGCGATGCGCTCGGTAAATGGGGCGAGCATTCCGGCCCCGGCCCACGACGCAGCGCGCGCCGGCTCTGCGCGATCGTAAACGCGTACCGCGGCCCCCCGCTCGGCAAGCTCGAAGGCAATGGCAAGTCCGATCAGCCCCGCACCGGCGACGACGACGTCACCATTATCGTGCGACATTACGAGCCCGTCACATGCCCGTGTAGACGGGACCCTCTCCGCCCTGCGGCGGCACCCACGTGATGATCTGATATGGGTCGGCGATGTCGCAGGTTTTACAATGGACGCAGTTGGTGAAATTGATCTGGAGCCTGCCGCTAAACGTGCCGTTGGTGCGTTCGAAGAGCGGCTCGTAGACCGCGGCCGGGCAAAAATAACTGCACGGATTGCCGTACTCGGCCGTGCAGCGATCGCGGCAGATGTCGGTATCGGCGACGATCAGATGACTGGGCTGGTTCTCTTCGTGCATGGTGCCGCTGTTGTACACGTCGGTGAGCTTGTCGAAGGTGAGCACGTTGTCGATAACGGCACGCGGCGTTTTGGGCGGATCCCAGCCGGCCTTTGCCATCTGCTCGTATCCTTGCTCGCCGGGGAGCTTGTCGATGAAGCCGAAACCGGCGCCCCCGGTCAGCGTTCCGAGGCCGGCGTTGAGCAGACCGGCCCACATCCCTTTGTGAAAACCTTGATGGAAGTTGCGCGCGGTGCGCAGCTCTTTGTATGCCCACGACTCTTTGAAACGCCGTTCGAACGACGATAGGGTGCCCGCGTCGAAACTTTCGGCCTCGAGCGCTTCCCATATCGTTTCGGCGGCGAGCATGCCGGACTTGATCGCCAAGTGGATTCCCTTGAGACGCATGCCGTTAAGAAAACCGGCCGAGTCACCGACGACGAGCAAGCCATCGGCATAGGGTCGCGGCATCGCGAACAGGCCGCCCTCCGGAATCGCCTTCGCACCGTAACGAATCAGTTTTCCATCTTGCAGCATGCGGCGTACGGCCGGATGCTGCTTGAGCCGCTGCAGTTCGTTGTGTGGATCGGTCGTTGGGTTGTGGTAATCCAACCCCGTGACCATTCCGATGTCGAGAACGTTGCCGGCCATGCCATAGATAAATCCGCCGCCGAACGTCTCCGCGGGCAGCGGATAGCCCAGGGTGTGAATCACCGACCCTGCTTTAAAACGATCGTCGGGAAGCTGCCAAAGCTCTTTGACGCCCGCGGCATAGACTTGCGGCTGGCGTCCTTCGTGGAGTCCCAAGCGCGACGAAGCCTGTTTGGTCAGCGTACCGCGCGGACCTTCGCCGAGAACGACGACGCGTGCGTGAATGTCGGCGCCGGGCTCGTAGTTCGATTTCGGCTGGCCGTTGTGATCGACGCCTTTATCGCCCGTGCGCACGCCGATAACGCGGTTCTCGTGCCAGAGCAGCTCCTGTCCGGGAAAGGCGGGAAAGACTTGCGCGCCGGCCTCCTCGGCCTTGTCGCCGAGCCACTTGCACATTTTTTGCAGCGACGCCACGTACTTACCGGCGTTACGCAGCGGCGGCGGCACGAACGGCGCCTTGATTTTTCCGCCCGAGGTCAAAAACCACAGCTGGTCGCCGGTGACCGGCGACTCGACGGGGGCGCCCTCGCGCCAATCGGGCAAGAGCTCGTCGAGCGCGCGGGGATCCATTACCGCACCGGAGAGTCCGTGATTTCCAATCTCGCCGCCCTTTTCGATGACCAGGATCTCGAGCGCGCGCCCGGCGGCTTGCGCCAATTGTCCGAGTCGAATCGCAGTCGCCAGCCCCGCCGGACCGGCGCCTACGACCAGAACGTCAACCTCGAGTCGATCGCGTTGCGGCATTTGTACCTACTTAAACGAAGCGCAAGGGGAGTCCTCAAGGTAGGTTCCGGCACGTGCCTTCACGCAACACCTCCAGCCATGGAGGGAGCGCTTCGCCGCAGCTTCGGCAGCGACAACAACGCGCCGGTCGCACCGGAGATACTGCACGCTATCGTTGCGGCCAATGACGGAGATGCGGTCGGTTACGGCGACGACCCATGGACCGCGCGCGCGACCGCGCGCTTCAAGGATCATTTCGGCCCCAAGACCGAGGTCTATTTCACATTCAACGGAACCGGCGCGAACGTTGCCGGGCTCGCCTCGCTGCTGCGCCCCTGGGAGGCGGTGCTCGCTCCGGCAACCGCGCACCTTCAGACCGATGAATGCGGCGCGCTCGAACGATTTTGCGGGTCGAAGGTTATTCCCATCGCAACCGCCGACGGCAAGCTGCGACCGGCAGACGTCGAGCCGTATCTGCTGGCCGGGCATGGCGTGCACTTCCCGCAGCCGCGCGCGGTCTCGATCTCGCAAGCTCCGGAGTTCGGCGGCATCTACGAAATCGACGAGGTGCGCGAGCTCGCGGCCTTCGCTCATCAGCGCGGCCTCATCGTGCACATGGACGGCGCGCGCATCGCCAACGCGGCCGTCGCGCTCGGAGCGAGTTTGCGCGAGGTCAGCGTCGATGCGGGCGTCGACGTGCTGAGTTTCGGCGGCACGAAGAACGGCTTGATGCTGGGCGAAGCGATCTGCTTTTTCGACTCCGATCTTCATCGCGACGCGGCCGCCTACGTGCAGAAGCAAGCCATGCAGCTCGCTTCGAAGATGCGTTACGTCTCGGCGCAGTTCGAAGCGCTGCTCGGCGACGGTCTTTGGGAACGCTACGCGCGCCAAGCCAACACGATGGCGGCACGCCTCTACGACCGGGTGAAGGGCCTGCCCGGCGTGCGAATCACGCGGCCGGTGCGCTGCAACGCCGTTTTCGCAACGCTGGATCGAGCGGCGATCTCGCGCATTCAAGAGAAGTTCTTCTTTTACGTGTTCGATGAAGTGCTTCCGGAGGTTCGCTGGATGACGCATTGGGCGACGACCGAGAAGGACGTCGATGAATTTGCCGCCGCCGTCGCGGCGGCAACGCAGAACGCTACGGGTTAAGCCGTCCAGTCGAGCATCGCTTGCCATTCGGGCTTGGGGAAGCGCTGCTTAGCCTTAATGGCCTCCACGTACTTGCGCTTGCCGGCACGGTTGCCTTTGCCGAGCATCAGCCCGCCGACGAGCCGGTCTTGCCAAAAGAAGAGCGCGCGATACCACTTCTTCTCGCGGTCGACTTTGCGCGCGATCTCGAGATCCTGGCGAAGATCGGTTCCGAGCCCGAACTGGGTGATCGTCTGGCCTTTGAAGAGCAGGGAAGAGTACTCGGGAACGTCGTGGTATTTCTCGCTGCCGCCCATCATGTTGAGCGCGACGACCTTCCCGTGCGCTCCGGCATTGTTCCACGTTCCCATGCGATAGCGAATCTCCAGCGTCGGATCGTAGAAATCGGCCACGTCGCCGGCAGCGTAGACGCCTTTCACGTTGGTCTCGAGATGATCGTCGCAGAGAATGCCGTTGTGACTCGTTTCGATTCCCGATCCCTCGCACAGCTCGGTGTTCATCGCCAGCCCAAAGCCGTAGGCAAAGCATTGCGCCTCGATCTCGCGGCCCGTATTGGTGCGAACCTTGGTGATGACGCCGTTGGAACGCACGAACTCGTCGACCTCTTCGCCATAGTGCATCTGCACGCCATCGGCAGTCGCGGCTTCGTGCAGCAGCTCGCCGGCGACCTCGTCGATGATGCGGTGCAGCGCGCGCGGTCCGCGCATCACCCAGTGCGTCTCCACGCCGCGTGATGCGAAGGCTTCGGCCAGCTCGTAGGCGATAAAGGAACCGCCGATGGCAACCGCCGCCCGGCTCTGGTCGATCGCCTCCGAGATGGCGCGCGTATCGTCGAGATACTGGAACGGGAAAAGATTTGCCGCACCTTCGGAACCCGGCTTACCGGTCGGATTGGGCCGGCCGCCCGTCGCCACGAGCAATGCGTCGTACGGGTACGACTTGCCGCCCGCTTCGACGACGCGATCCTCCGTAAAGATGCGTTCGACTCGCGTATTGAGCTGCAGATCGATCCGATGCTCCTCGTGCCACGCGAGATTACGGATAATCACCTTGGCTTCGGGGATCTGTCTTCGCAGCATCGGCGGCAGTGAGATGCGGTTATAGAGCGTGTACGGTTCGTCGCCGAAGAGCACGATCTCGCACGATGGATCGTGCTTGCGCAGCTCCCCGGCCGCGGTCGTGCCGGCAAAACCGTTACCGACGATGACGTAACGGCGGCAGTCCACGTTCACGATAGCGCCAGATTCAGCATCATCTGATAGCCGACGCCCAGCGCGCTCTCGTCGATATCGAATCGCGCGCTGTGGTGCGGCTCCATGCCGGTCCATGCCCCGCGGGCGCCGACGATGAAGTACGTGCCGGGCCGTTCCTGCTGCATAAATGCCATATCTTCGGACCACATCACGACGTCGTGCGGATCGACGACGCGGTCGCTTCCGAAGAGTTCGCGGCCGACTCGCCGGACCACGTCGTTGCATGCGGCGTTATTAACCGTCGGCGGGTAACCCCAATGATACTCGAAGCGATACTCAAGACGCATCGCCGCGCAAAGGCCGGCGACCATTCGCTCCATGCGCTCGGGCACCGATCTCCGAACCGCATCGTCAAACGCGCGTACGGTTCCCTGCAGCGCCGCGCGCTCGGGAATTACGTTGAAGGTCGTGCCGGAGTGCAGCGAGCCGACGGTAACGACGACCGGCGCTTGCGGAGCGATCTCTCGACTGGCGATGGTCTGCAAAAGCGTTACGAGGTGCGCCCCGGCGACGATTGGATCGACGGCGCCTTGGGGCATGGCGCCGTGTCCGCCTTTGCCGATGAGCTCGATCTCGAAGCGGTCGGACGACGGGAAGAAGGCGTCGTCGCGCACCCCGATCCTGCCCGCGTCGAGCCCCGTGTAAAGATGAAGCGCGAAAGTGCGATCCACGTGCGGATTCTCCATGGCGCCGTCGTCGATCATCAGCTTGTTTCCCGCATAGCCTTCTTCGCCCGGCTGGAAGCAAAAGACGATCTGGCCGCCGACCTCGTCGCGCCTGCGGATAAGCTCGCGAGCAGCGGAGAGCAGGATCGCCATGTGGCCATCGTGACCGCAAGCGTGCATCACGCCGGGATTGACCGACCGGTACTCGACCTCGTTGAGCTCGGTGACGGGCAAGCCGTCCATGTCGGCGCGCAGCAACGTCACCGGCCCCGGCTTCGCGCCGGTCAGCGTTGCCAGTATTCCCGTCGTGCCGATCCCGCTGCGTAGCTCGCTAAACCCGGCGTCACGCAGCTCGCGCTCGATGAACGTCGCGGTATCTCGCTCCTGCAGCGAGAGCTCCGGATGAGCGTGAAAGTGGCGGCGGTAACGAGCGAGCTCGCTCGTCGGAACGCTCTGCGTCACGGTTGATACTCCAGCTTGAGACGCATCTCGCCGACTACGGGCGTGCAGAGAAAGCGCGCCGGAGCGAAATGGTGGATGGAAACGATGCCGGTGGCCGCTTTGTCCACGCCATCGACGCCACTCGAGTGCGTTACCCTTTCATCTATTGCTTGGCCGTTGGAATCGATGTAGACGGCCAGTTCGACCTGGAGCGGGCGGTCGCCGTAACTGCCGATGAAGCTCTCCATCTGGCCGCCCGATCCCGGAGGCTGATAGACTTTCGCGCACGCGAGCTTCCCGAGTGGTTGTATATGCCGGGCGAAAATTCGCGTCACGTCCGGCGGCGGAGCGCCCTGGACCGGATCGGCCAGGTCGAACACATATGACGGACACGTAACGCTCTTGCCGCGGTCGATCGAATACGAGTCCACGAAGTAGTACTGCGGCATCGCCCCGTCGGAAAAGGCGACGGCCACCGGCTCGGTCTGACGGTCCTCGGGCGCTCCCGAAAGGTTCGTATCGGCAACATGAACGTCGTACGCGTCGCTGGCGCTAATTGCAGTGACGTGCGCGTCGATGGTCGTGCCGCGCGCGGCGTAGAGCTCCAGAGCGTATTGGGATCCGCCGGCGATCGGCGCCAGCCCGGCCAAGACGTCGCAGAAGGGATTGGCGTGTTTCCACGGCGCGGCGGGAAGGTCGGCGGCACGTGCGCAGACGGCGAGCGACGCTAGCGCGGCGATAAAAGCCGCGGCTCTTCCAACCATGAGGCGCGTCTTTGGGCGGGCCTGCGCCCGCTACCTCCGCGCAGGATTTAGCCCCAGGAGCGAGCGACTACGCCTGGTGGCCAAGAGCAAGCCCGCGCCGCTCGACTTTGTCCGGCAAGGGTTGACCGACACCCAGCTGGTCGGGATTCTCCGCACGATGCTGATGCAGCGTACGCTGGAGAATCGCGGCTTCCAGCTCAACCGCCAGGGCAAGATTCCTTTTGCTTCGGCCAGTGAGGGCCACGAAGGCGTCCAGGCCGGCGCCGCGATGGCATTCGAACGCGGCAAGGACGTCTTGGTTCCCTATTATCGTGACCTCGGACTCGCCCTTGGAATCGGGGTCACGCCGTACGAGGTTCTTCTTTCGCTCTTCGCGCGCGCCGCCGATCATTCGGCCGGGCGGCAGTTTCCGCACCATTACGCCAGCCGGCGTCTGGGATTGCATTCGATCAGCTCGGTCATCGCCGCGCAGCTCCCGCACGCCGTGGGCGCGGCGTACGCGCTGACGTATCGCGGCGAAACGGGGCGCGCCGTGTTGACCACTTTCGGCGACGGCGCGACCAGTGAAGGCGAGTGGCACGAAGCCGTCAACTTTGCCGCAATCCACCGGCTGCCCGTCGTCTTTCTCTGCGAGAACAACGAGTGGGCGATCTCGACCCCACTTGCCAAGCAGATGGGACAGCCCGACGTTCACCTGCGTGCCGAGGGCTACGGCATTGCCGGCGCGCTCGTGAACGGAATGGACCCGATTGCCTGCTATACCGTCGTCGGTGAAGCGCTGGCCCGCGCTCGGGCGGGCGGCGGCCCGACCCTGGTCGAGGCCAAGTGCTACCGCTTTCTAGCGCACACGACCGACGACGACGACAGCGCCTATCGCTCGCGCGAGGAAGTCGCGGCGCGCCGCCGGGACGATCCGATCCCCTGCTTCGAGCGCCTCTTGCTCGAGCAATCGATCTTGACTGCCGAGGAAGCGGCAGCGTTAAAACGCTCTGTCCTCGAAGAAACCAACGACGCCACTGACCGTGCGGAAGCGATGGCCTATCCCGCGGCGCTCGACCTCTACGACCGGGTCTATGCCGAGGGCTGGCAGCCGTGGCGCGCATAACCAAGACTGCGGAGAACGACGATGGCTAGCACCGATATTGCAAGAGGAAGTCTCGAGCGTCACGGACTCAGCGACGAGCAGTTGCGTGCGATCTTTCGTAACATGCTGCTGCAGCGCCAACTGGATAACCGCGGCTTTCAACTCAACCGCCAAGGCAAGGTGCCGTTCGCGCTCGGCAGCGAGGGCCATGAAGCTCTGCAAGCGGGAGCCGCGATGGCCTTCGATCGCGGTAAGGACGTTCTGGCGCCCTACTATCGCGATCTCGGTCTCTGCCTCGGTATCGGACTGACGCCGTACGAGATACTGCTCTCAATCTTCGCACGCGCCGCCGATCACAACGGCGGGCGACAGTTTCCGAATCACTACTCGTCCAAGGCGGCAGGATTGATGTCGTTCTCGTCCATTCTCGCGGCGCATCTGCCGCATGCAGTCGGCGCTGCCTACGCGATGAAATACCGCGGCGAAACTGGACGGGCCGTGCTCGCGACCTGCGGCGATGGTACGACCAGCGAAGGCGAGTGGCACGAGTCTATGAACTTCGCTGCCGTTCACAAGCTGCCGTTCGTCATGCTGGTCGAGAATAATGAATGGGCGATCTCGACGCCCCTCGCCAAACAGATGGCGCAGCCCGAGATCTGGAAGCGTGCCGCGGGTTATGGCATTCCGGGAAGCCGTTTCAACGGCTTCGATCCGATTCAAACCTACGCGGCCGTCAAAGAGGCGATGGATCGCGCGCGCAGCGGCGGCGGACCGGCGTTAATCGAAGGAACCTGCTATCGCTATCTCGCCCACTCGACCGACGATAACGACATGACGTATCGCACGCGCGAAGAGGTGACGCAGCGGCGCAGCCAAGATCCGGTTCCCGCTTTCGAAGCGGTCCTCTTGGAACACGGCATCATGGATGCCGCCGGCATCGAGGCGATGCGCAAGGATACGCTGCGCGAAACCAACGAGGCGACGGACGCCGCCGAGGCGATGCCGTATCCGCAGCCCGCCGAACTCTACACCCACGTCTACGAAGGAGCCTGGCAACCGTGGCAGTCGTAAGTACCACCGGCTCGACGGTGATGAACAACGTCGAGGCCGTGCGCGCGACCCTCTACGAAGCGATGAAGAACGACGACCGCACGGTAATCCTCGGCGAGGATGTCGGCGCGCGCGGCAACGTCTTTTTGATCACCAAGGATTTCATCGGCGAGTTCGGCGAGCGGCGCGTCATCGACACGCCGATAGCCGAGGCTTCGATCGTCGGCATCGCCGTCGGTATGGCGATGGAGGGACTGCGCCCGATCGCCGAGATCCAGTTCGCCGACTTCATCTATCCGTCGTTCAATCAAATCGTCGGTGAGGCGGCGAAGATTCGGTATCGCTCCAACGGCGAGTACACGTGTCCGCTGGTTATCCGCACCCCCTACGGCGGCGGCGTGCGAGGCGCACTT
>CAZMPP010000014.1:0-19123 GCA_964568035.1 uncultured bacterium | reverse complement strand
GCTCGATGCGCTGCGACCATGCCTCGCCCGGTCCGTCGACGTACTGCGCGATCTCGTCGCGAAGCGCAGAAAAGGCGGTTTCGTCGAGCCTCGCCGGCCGTTCGAGCTGCTTCAAGCAAAAATCTCCTTGTAGGGGCGCAGCGTCCGGGCGCGTTCGCGCAGGACGTATTTTTGAATCTTACCCGACGGCGTACGCGGGAGCTCGGTGACGATCTCCAGTCGCTCGGGCCAATACTGTTTGGCGACTTGACAGGCATGGAGGTAATGCTGCATGCGGTCGAAATCGAGCGTCGTTCCGGCACGGAGAACGACGAAGGCGCAGGCACGTTCGCCCAATCGTGCATCGGGCATCGCGACGATGGCGATCTCCGCAACGGCGGGATGATCGGTCAACAGCTGCTCGACCTCGCCGACGGGTATCTTTTCTCCGCCACGATTAATCACGTCTCGAACGCGCCCGGTAATGCGCACGTAGCCCGAGTCGTCGATGACTGCCAGATCGCCGGTGCGGAACCACCCGTCAGGGGTATACGCTGCGGCCGTCCATTCGGGATGATCGGCATAGCCTTGAAACATCGTCGGCGACGCGACTTCGAAGTTTCCCTCCTCGCCGGCGGCGAGCGTCTGTCCCTCCGAATCGGTGACGCGCAGCCGAATTCCACGCAGTGCCCGTCCATCGGTTCCCCAGCACTTCGCCGGTTCGTCGGTTGGTGCGGCGAGCGAACCGAGTCCCGACTCGGTCGTTCCCCATCCGCCGCAGACGGCCGTACCGAGAATCCGCGTGGCGCGTTCGGCGAGTCCGCGAGGCACCGCGGCTCCAGTCGCGACGAAGATGCGCAGCGCGGCGGGCGGCGGCGCTCCCGCTTCGACCGCTTCTACGATGTCGGACAGGAACGGCGTCGCGGCTTGAATGAAGGTACCGTCCCAATCGTTGAGAGCGCGCAGCGCGCGCGGCGCGTTCCAGATCGACTGAAGTATCTGCGGGACGCCCATCACGAACGCGAGCCACATCCCATATAAAAAGCCGGTCTGGTGTGCCAGCGGCGACGGAACGAAGATGCGGTCTTCGGGGCCGAGGCCGAGATGTTCGACCTCCATGGCAGCGGCTCGCATCAAGACGTCGTTGCGATGGAGCACGCCCTTTGGTTCGCCCGAGGTTCCCGACGTGAAGAGCAGCTGCGCGATGGCGGTGGGATCCGGGCGCCGCGCATCGAGCGCCGCGGCGTCGATCTCGATCTCGCGCAGCGCGTCGGCGAAACGCAGCCACTGTACCGGGATGTTGGTGCGGTCGAAGGTCGGAAGCGGATGCGCCTTTGGGCCGCTGCAAACGATTACGTGTTCCAATCGCAAGGGCAGGTCGCCGTCAGCTACGGAGGCTTCACTCAGCAGCGAAGCCACTTCCGCTGCGTGGCGGCGTCCGCGCGCTTCGTCGGGAACGAAGAGCACGCGCGCGCGCGAACGGCGCAGACAGAAAGCGACTTCGCGTTCGCGGAAGATCGGCATCAGCGGACAGCAGATGGCACCCACGCGCAGCACGGCCAAGGTTATGACGACGAAGTCCAGCGTGTTGGGCAGCTGGAAGGCAACGCGCTCGCCGGAACGTACGCCCAAGCGCAAGAGCAGCATCGCGGCGCGGTCGACGCGATCGGCCAGCTCCTGCCAGGTGAGCGTCGCGTCGCGCCCGTCGCGCGCTTCTACGACGGCAAGCTCGAGCGGCGCTTCGCGCGCTCGCTGCGCGACCAGCTCGTCGAGCGTGTATTGCGTCGCGCGCTCGGGCCGCGGCGCCGGCGCCGCAAGCTTGGGTTTGTGGCTCTGGCCGTTGACCGGGGCATTCGAGATCGACATCGGTACGCCGATGCCGCGCATCGCTTCGAGAAAACGGGGATACGAAATACGGTAGGCGTTGGGATAGGTGAGCGTGCTCTGTCCTTCGGCGCGCGAGGCCGCAACGGCGAGCGACATGAGAATGCGGTGGTCGTTGAACGATGAGAGATGGGCGCCGGAGAGATGCGAGACGCCGTTAATGACCAGCGAATCGTCGCGAACTTCCAATCGGCCGCCCATGCGGTTGAGTTGAAGCATCGCCGCGACGCGATCGGACTCTTTCAGCCGCACGTGGTGCACGTTCTCCAAGATCGTTTGGCCTTTCGCGAACGTTCCAAGCGTCGAGAGGATCGGCAGCATGTCGGGGATATCGCGGCAGTCGACGCGCAAACCGCGCAGCTCGACCCCGTCGTGCTTTACGCGCACGGCGTGCGCCTTCGCGTCGTAGACCATCGGCAGGCCCATTTTTCGCACGATCTCCAAGAACGCGCCTTCGGGATGATCCGGAAGCTCGCCGGGCAGCCCTTGCAGCCCGCGGAAGAGCACGTCCGACGGATGGATCGCCGTTACGGCAAGGCCGAACGCGGCCGACCCAATATCGGGCGGCAGCTCGACCGTCGTTGGGCGCGCCTGCTGATTCGGCTCGACTTCGAAACGGCGCCAATCGCGCGCGATATGCACGTGCAAGTCGAAGGCGCGCATCATCTCCGCCGTTAGCGCGATATACGGTCGTTCGTTGAGCTCGCCCTCGACCTCGATGACGGTGCGTTCGTGGGCGAACGGTGCGAGCAAGAGCAGGCCGGAGATCCATTGCGAGAGCGTACCGGGAATGACGATGCGCCCGCCGCGGGGCCGGCCGGGCGTAACGGCGATGGGCGGGCAGCCGTGCGCGGATTCGAAACTTACGCCGAGTGCCTCAAGCGCCTCGAGCAGCGGTCCGACGGGACGCCGGCGGAAATATTTCTGTGCGGTCAGCGTGATCGGTGCGTCGGCCAGCGCCGCCAAGCCGATCATGAAGTAGAGTGTCGATCCCGAACTGCCGACGGAAACGACCTTGCGCTTGACATGGTAGGGACCGCCGGTTACCAGCAGCGTCCGCCCGTCGACTTCGATTTTCGTTCCCAGCGCGCGCAGCACGTCCATCGTGAACTGCACGTGCCGGGCGTCGGATAATCCGACGATGCGGCTCGTTCCGGGAGCGAGCGACGCGAGAATTAACGCACGGTGGGCGTGATACTTAGAGTTGGGGACCTCGACCTCGCCCAAAAGCGGCCCGCTCGTTCCTTTGACGAGAAGATTCATTGCCGTGCTACCTCGTTCGACTCTTCCGCGCTCTCGACGCGAGCGACCTTCCGGAGCCCGCTCCTCTTGCTTTGCGTCATTGCGAGACGATCAACGACGCATTCTGGCCCCCGAAACCGAACGCGTTTACTTGAAAGGCCGAATAAGCGTGCTCGCGCGGGCCTTCCACGACCAGGTCGAACCGCGTTTGAGGATCGAGGTTCTGCGTTCCCATCGTTGGCGGAATGACGCCTTCGCGCATTCCGACGATGCCGGCGACCGTGCACATTGCACCGGCGCTCGCCATGCTGTGCCCGAGGTGACCTTTGAGCGAGGTTACCACTGCGGGCCGATTGTTGTAGACGGTGTCGATCGCTTTGGACTCGGCGGCGTCGCCGACGATCGTACCCGTCGCGTGGGCGTACACGACGTTGCATTGGGCTCCCGCGTCACCGGCGCGATCGATCGCGTCCTGCATGGCAACGACTTCGTAACGGGCCGACGGGTCGGGTGAAGTGATGTGGTACGCGTCGGCGACCGAACCGTAGCCGCGAATCCTAGCGTGAACCACGGCTCCGCGCGCTGCGGCGATTTCGAGCCGCTCGAGAATCAAGAACGCCGCACCGTCGCCCATCACGAAGCCGTCGCGGTCGACGTCGAACGGCCGCGACGCGAGCTCGGGATCTGGGTTGCGCGAGAGCGCTCCGGCGCGTACGAGGCTTTCGTAGACGAGGGGGCTTAGCAACGTTTCGCTGCCGCCGGCTACCGCCGCGTCGATTTCGCCGCGCTCGATCATGCCTGAGGCAAGGCCGATCGCATCAAGCGATGAGGCGCAAGCGGTGCTGATGGCAAGCTGCGGTCCGTGCAGGTTCCAGCGCATCGCGATCAGCGCACCGGCCATGTTGGGGATCACCAGTGCCATCAGTTTAGGCGTAACGGCGCGTCCGCCGTCTTCCAGAAAGCGCGTCTGCGTCTCCGCCACGAGCGGGAATCCGCCCATCGTGTTCCCCACGATTACCGCGGTGCGCGCCGGCGGCGGATCGAGACGGGCCTGTTCGATCGCTTCTTGAGTTGCAGCAAGCGCGTACTGGGTGAATCGGTCGGTATTTCTGGCCACCGTCGGCGTCAACTCGCCATTGTGCGAGAACTCTTTGGGCACAGCAGCCCAGAGGCGGTTGCCCGAGAGCCGGCCGGCGTCCTCGATCGGCGCGATCGCGCGCTTGCCTTGGAGCAGGCTCTGCCAAAAAGCGCCCGTCGTGCTGCCGATCGGCGTGACGACTCCCATCCCCGTGACGGCAACGTGCTCCATTGAACGCCTCATTCATGCTGCACGCCGGTGCCTTCCTTGGCTTGGCTAGGAGCATGAAGCCTCCGGCGAGCGTCGAAGGCGCCAGCGTGGAGCGAGGGGTCAACGTCCCGCAGTCGTACCGTTTGGTCCGTCGCGACGCGCGGGCCGAGCGTACGGTCGTGCGCCTGCGCAGTGGCGCTACCTTCGGCGGCGACGAGATCGCGATTTGCGCCGGCCCCTGCGGCGTGGAGTCCTCGCAGCAGCTTGAGGAGGCAGCCCGGGCGGTAGCCGCCGCCGGCGCCAACGTCTTACGCGGCGGCGCCTATAAGCCGCGGACCTCGCCCTATTCGTTCCAAGGTCTGGGCGAAGAGGGGCTCAAGATGCTGCGGCACGCCGCCGATCGCCACGGTTTGGGCGTCGTCACCGAGGTGATGGATCCGCGTGACGTCGAGCGCGTAGTGCAGTACGCCGACATGCTGCAGATCGGCACGCGCAGCATGCAAAATTTTCCGCTTTTGCGCGAGGCCGGGGCGACTCGAACGCCGGTGCTGCTTAAGCGGGGCTTCTCGGCAACGGTTCAGGAGTGGCTGCTTGCCGCAGAGTACGTGCTGCTCGGCGGGAACGAGAACGTCGTGCTCTGCGAGCGCGGCGTGCGTTCGTTCGACGTGGTAACACGTAATATGCTCGACCTCGCCGTCGTGCCGCTTCTCGAAGAGATGACGCATTTACCGGTCATCGTCGACCCATCTCACGCGCTGGGTATCGCACGCCTCGTTCCGCCAATCGCCGCCGCCAGCATTGTCGCCGGCGCGCACGGACTGATCATTGAAGTGCATCCCGATCCGGCCAACGCCCTCTCCGATGGAGCGCAGTCACTGGATTTCGCACAGTTCGAGGAGTTGATGCTGCGTCTGGCGCCGCTAGCGGAACTCGCGGGCCGGCGCTTGCCGCGCCGTGCCGTAAACGATGGTGCTGCCGCGGCGCGCGGCTACGTCGCCTCCGAGCTCGGCGAGAACGGTTCCAGCGATGGAGCCGTACGATCGAGTAACAAGGGCGTCAGGCTGGCGTAACCCGAATGCACGGCGCCGATATCGGTGCCGAGCGTCTCGCGATCGGTTTCGAAGGGCGATTCCCACGCGCGGTAATACTGCGTCGCGCCGTTGAGATCGGCGCCGACCATTCGTCCGCAGATACGCTTGCGTCCGAGACGCGTTACGGCGATGCCGCGAATCTGTTCGAGCGGAAGGTTCGGCACGTTGAGATTCCAGTAGCACGATGCATCGCGGATGCGGTCAAACGCGCCGGAAAGACAGCGCATCACGATCTCTGCGGCGGCATCCCAGTGGCGCCGGTCGAGCGGTTCGACGTGATCACAGGCCAGCGATACCGCCAATCCCGGCACTCCCAGCAACGCGGCTTCGACCGCGCCGGCGACCGTTCCGGAGTAGTTGACGTCGTCCCCGAGATTCGGCCCATGATTGATTCCGCTGATCACCAGGTCCGGCGTCTGCCAAAGCTCGGTCGAACCGAGAAAAACGCAGTCGGCCGGCGTTCCGGAGCAGGCGTACGAGCGCACCGGGCCGTCCTCGCGAAGTTCGATGGTAATCGCTTCGCGCGCGGTGATGGCGTGCGAGACGCCGCTGCGGTCTCCGGACGGAGCAACGACCACGAGCTCGTGCTCGCCGGCAAGCCGCGCGGCGAGCGTTTGAATTCCAGGCGAGTCTATACCGTCGTCGTTGGTGACGAGGATTCGCAACGTGCGGGCGCTACGCTGTGCCGGGAACGAACTGCAGCGCCAAGCCGTCGATGCAGTAGCGCAGATGCGTCGGCGCCGGCCCGTCATCGAAGATGTGACCGAGGTGGCCGCCGCAGCGGCGGCAGTGAACCTCGGTTCGCGGTGCGATCAGAACGTAATCGGTGTTCGTGCGCGTCGTGTTGGGAAGCACCGTGTAGAACGACGGCCATCCGTCGCCGCTATCGTATTTGAACTTCGAAGAGAAGAGCGTTAACGCGCAGCCGGCACAGCGGTACGCTCCCGAACGATTCTCTTGGATGAGCGAGCTCGAAAAGGCTGGCTCGGTTCCCGCGCGGCGGAGAATCTCGAAGCGTTGCGGCCCGAGCAGGGCCATCCACTGGGCGTCGGTATGCGAGACTTCGTAACCACTTGCCGCCAAAGCGTCCTTTTTGCCGAGCATTGCGAGCGCACCGAGGCTTAACAGTGCCGCGCCGAACTCCGTGCGCTTCATCGCGGGCTCGGAATAACGTGGCACGCGGCGCCACCGTTCTTTTCGAAGTAGCGTTGATGGTACTCTTCGGCGGCCCAGAACTTCGGCGCTGCAACGATCTGGGTTACGATCGGCCGCGATTGGCGGCTCTGCTCGCGATCGCGTGAAGCGATGGCGGAACGCTCCTGTTCGGGCGAGTACGTAAAAATCGCCGAGCGATATTGATCTCCGACATCGGGCCCTTGACGGTTGAGCTGCGTCGGATCGTGGATCTGCCAGAAGACGTTCAACAGATCGTCGTAGCTCACGCGTTGCGGATCGAAGGTAACTTCCACCGCCTCGGCATGGCCGGTGGAGTGGCCGCAGACCTGACGGTAGCTGGGATTGTCGAGGTGTCCGCCGGTATAGCCCGAGACGGCGTCTATAACGCCCGGAACCTGCCGAAACGCGGCCTCAACCCCCCAAAAGCAGCCGGCCGCAAAGGTCGCCGTTTGATTTTCCATACGCTCTTAGAACGCTGCAGAAAGGCGGGCGGATTCATCCACGTCGTTCCGCAGGACGTCGTCCAGGCTTTCGCGGCGGGCAAGCAGCCGCGTCGTCCCGCCCGATAGTCCGACGACGGCGGGACGCGGGAAGCGATTGTAGTTTCCCGCCATGCTGTAGGTGTATGCGCCGGTCGCGCACATCGCCAGAATATCGCCGCTGCGCAGGTCGCGCGGTAACCGCACCGTGCCGAGCTCGTCGTTCTCACAGGAGCGTCCGCAGAGCGTTACCTCCATCGAGTCCTCGGGGGCGCGGGTTGCGGAAACGACGGCGTGCCGCGAGCCGTACAACGCGGGCCGCGGATTGTCGGCCATTCCGCCGTCAACGACGGCAAAGGTGCGCTCCGATTGCCGTTTGACGGCGAGGACGCGGTAGAGCGTCGTTCCCGCCGCGGCCACCAGGCCGCGCCCCGGTTCGATTCCGATCCGCGGCACGATCAGGCCGCGTGCGGCAGCTTCGCTGCGTATTCGTTGCGCGACGGCGGCGGCGGTGGATCCGAGGTCGAGCGTGGCCTGCCCTTCGGAGTTCGTTCGAACGCCGAATCCGCCGCCGACGACGAGCCGCTCGGCGAGAAATCCCCGTTGCGCGAATCGTTGCGCGGCGTCGAGCAACGCGGCGCCGTTGGCCGCAAATGGTTCGGCTGAAAAAATCTGCGAGCCGACGTGCGCGTGCAGTCCGGCGAAGCGAAGATTCGGATGCGCGCGTAAGATCTCGGCGGCCACTTCCTCGTCCCGCGCGTGAATTCCGAATTTACTTTCGTTACCGCCGGTGCGGATAAATGCATGGCCGCCGGCCTCGATTCCCACGTTGAGACGAAGGATGACGTCGACTCGCGATCCGTCGTTGCAGATGGCGGCGAGCCGGCCGAGCTCTTCTATGCCGTCGGCGACGACGTAGCGCAGGCGTCCCGAACGGGCCGATTGCAGCTCCTCCTCGGTCTTGCCGGCGCCGTGGAGGGTTATTCGCTCTGCCGGAAACCCGGCGCGCTCGGCGGTGACGAGCTCGCCCAACGAGCAGACGTCCAAACCGATCGCATGACGCGCGAGCCGGCGAAGAAACTCCACGGTCGCAAACGCTTTGGCGGCATAGCTGACCTCGACGCTGTGGTGCTGCGCTCTTCGGAGCGCGGCGTCAATGGCATCGTCGACCGCGTCGAGATCGAGGACGAGCAGCGGCGTGCCGAATTGCAAAGCGAGACTCTCCGCCGGAATCTCGCCCAGCAGCAGCGCTCCATTTGGTTCTCGCCTCAGAACTGCCCCATGAAACGGTCGATGGCACTCTGCTCGATTCCGGCCGCGATCAGCCGCGCGGCCATCTCTTCACGATTTTGCGGCGGCGTGACGTACATGAACTCAGCGCGATCGCCGGAGACGGCGCTCACGCTGCACCATGCGGCGGCGGCGGGAACGAGAACGCTTTGGTAAGGAGCGAGCTTCACGCTCGCGCCGGCCGTCGCGACGTCCAGCGGCGCGGCGAGCGACATCAGAATTAGCGGCCGGGTTTCGGTCGCAAGCGATGCAGGCTCGGCACCGGCTGCGATGCGTTCGACGATGAAATGATCGTCGGCGATGAGGGCGGTGCGCTCGAGGCCTCCGAAACGATAGGTAATTTGCCCCAAGGTGCCCGTCGTCCCGGCCGAATAGTCGAGCACGTCGGCGGCTTTTTTCACGTGCAGCTCGCGCGGCTTGCCATCGAGCCCGACGCGGTTATAGTCGAACATTCTGTAGGTTAAATCCGAGGCTTGCTGCGTTTCGAAGACGGTTACGCCCGGGCCGATGGCGTGCACGACGCCGTGCGGAATATAAACGGTGTCACCTTTTTTGAGCGGAATTTTGCGGAGAATCTCGCCGAGCGTGCCATCGGCGACGCGCTGCTCGTACTCGGCACGCGAGGTGTCGCGCGCCCATCCATAGACGATCTCGGCATTGGGCGCGGCATCGAGTACGTACCAGCACTCCGTTTTGCCAAAGGGTTGATGCTCGACGCGTTGCGCGTAGGCGTCGTCGGGATGTACTTGTACGGAGAGCCAATCGTGCGCCGTGATGATCTTGGTGAGCACCGGGAAGATCCGTGTCGGATCGATATCGCCCAGCAACTGCGAACCGAGATCGGCGCGAAGCTCCGCCACCGTCGAGCCGGTCAGCGCACCGTTAAGGACGCGGTCGGCATCCCAGCATTCCCACGACTCGCCGAGGCGCGCGCCGGGGTCGCCGTGCTTTCCATAGATTCGCACCAGTTCGTTGCCGCCCCACACTTGCGTCGTCAGCTTCGGATCCAGCACGTATGGATAGAGTCGTTCCGCTTGCATCGCTCGCCAACGATACGATGCGCGCGCGGGAAAATCCGTCCGAACGGGAAGAAGAGAGGCGCGTGCACGACATTTACGTCGGAATCGGATCGAATCTGGGCGATCGCCAGGCCAATATCCTGGCGGCGCTTCAACGCTTGCGCCGCCAAACCGAGATCCTCTCGGTTTCGTCATTCTACGAGTCGGACGCGGCAGACGGGGCAGAGGGACCGGCGTATCTCAACGTCGCCGCCGCACTTCGTTCCGAACTCGATGCCGATGCATTCGAACGATTCGCTCGAGCCGTCGAGCTAGCGGTAGGCCGCGCTCGCGGCACGCCTCGGCTCGCGCCGCGGCCGATTGACGTCGACGTGCTGGTTTTCGATGGACGGATCGTCCAACCGCAGCTCGAAGCGCGGTCGTACAACGCGGCGCCGTTGTTCGAAATCGCGCCGCATCTCGTTTCGCAGCCGGTGGATGGAAGCGTTCGCAAACGCGAGCGCGCGTTACGCTTCGACGCCGACCGTCAAGCCGAGGAGCCGGAGATCCGGCTCTCGCTCAATCGTGCCGGCGTTGCGGGCGTGCGACGGATTCTGCACCTTGAGATCGACGGCCGGGCACACGTTTACGACGCCGAAATCTCGATGGTCGCCGACCTCGCTCCCGACAAGGCCGGCGTCCACATGTCGCGCTTCGCCGAAATCCTGGAAGAGGCCGCGCTCGACGTGCTTGCGGCCCCGGACGCCCCAGCGCGCATCGAACGTCTTGCCGAGGCGATCGCGCGCGAGATCGTCGGCAGCCAGCGGGCGGTGCGCGCCGACGTGCGTCTGCGCGCCCAGTTCGGGCTCGAGCGATGGACGCCGGTGAGCGGCAAGCGGGGCGAAGAAACGTACACGCTGCTCGGAATCGCGCACGCCGACGAAACCGGTACGCGTCGCGTCGTGGGAGTCGAAGCAGAAGGCATGACTGCGTGTCCTTGCGCCCAGGCGATGGTGCGCGAGCATTCGATGCGCGAG
This sequence comes from uncultured bacterium, assembly GCA_964568035.1. Classification (GTDB taxonomy): domain Bacteria; phylum Vulcanimicrobiota; class Vulcanimicrobiia; order Vulcanimicrobiales; family Vulcanimicrobiaceae; genus Cybelea. The sequence continues at coordinate 8,659 of CAZMPP010000014.1, read as the reverse complement.
CTGTGCGAGGCTGGGTTCAGTGAGAGCGACGCCAAACGCGCCCTCGACGTCCTTCCGGTCGCCACGCATAACCAGCGAGGCAGAGGCTCGATTCTCCTCGGGACGCAAGCGTCGGAAGCAATTCGCGCCGAAGACCTCGTCGAGATCGTAGAAAATTCGATGTCGAGTGAGACGTACGATCTTCTCAAGCGGCCCGACGAGTTCTTCGTCGTCAATAAGGCGCATAATAATCCGCGCTTCGTAGAAGACGTCGTGCGCGGAATTCTCGCTCGAGCCTTAGACGTTTACGCCGACCTCGGGGACGAGACGTTCGTCTTTGGCAGCCAAGTCAACGAAGAATCGATTCATAAGCACGACGCTTTCGCCGAAGGTTACGGCCTCTTCGGCGAACTGCGCGAAGAACTGCGCAGCGGCGCCTACGTTACGCCGAAGACGGATCTTGCGGCGTGGCTGCGGACTCGTCCGTCGCCGGTGCTTTCGTGACCGGGTCGCCGTTGCGGAACCCTTCGAGCGCCGCGATGCGTGCGCGCAGCGACGGATGCGACGAGAAGAAGATCTCGTACCACAACGGCGGGTCCTCGTCGGCGAGATTCTGATCGCGCAGGCGCCGGAAGGCCGAGGCTCCTGCCGGAGCGTCACCGGTTGCCGCCAGCGCGAACCGATCCGCCGCCCATTCGCGACCGCGCGAAAAGGCAAAGAGCAGCGGGCGCAATCCCTGCATTGCGACGACCATCAACGCGTAGAAACGCGCCAGTAGAATGGCCCGATCCCGAAGCTCTTCGCGCTGCTTTCGCGGCGTTGCGGCATTGGCCGCCAGAAAGAGAAACGTCGCAAGCACTTCGCCGACGGCGATGATTCGCCAGGTGTCGCGGTTGACGTAGTGCCCCAGCTCGTGCGCCACTACGAACTCGGTTTCGTTCTCCGGGAAGGAAGCGATCAGCGTATCACCCAGCACGATGCGATGCGTGCGGCCGATTCCGGTAACGAACGCGTTAGCTTTGCGCGTCTGCCGGCTCATGTCCATGCGCAGAATGGCCGCGTCGCCGACGCCAAAGCGTGACGCCAGGCGACGCAAGCGCGCCTCAAGCGAGCCGTCAACCGGTTCGAACGTATTGAAGAGCGGCAGGACGTAGATCGGTACGATGACGTTAGCAAGCACCAGCAGCGGCAGCGTACCGATTGCCGCAAGCAGCGGCCAGAGACGCGGCGCGCGCCGGACGGCCACGCCAAAGATTGTGGCGATCGCGGCGGTAACCGCCGCTCCGAGAGCCGAGCTCTTAACGTACTCGCTGAGCCACGCATCTTTGCTCTGGTCGCTGAGGCCGAAGCGGCGTTCGAGGGTGTATCCTTCGACGAGCGAGGCGGGAAGCTCGACGAGGGCGCAAGCGACTGAGAACGCGCCAAGGTATGCCGCCGGGCGTGCCCAAACGGGCAGGCGTAGCGTGGCGCCATCGACGGCGTTCCCTAACGGCCCGTAAGCAAACGCGATCAGACCGGCCATACCGCGAATCGTTCCGGCGATTTCGAGCGCGCGCCGGGCTCTGGCGTACGCAGCCGCCTCTTTGTTCCCCTCGACGACGGGATCGGGTGCAGGCCCCATCGCTTCGACGGCGCGCGCTGCGGCATAGCCTGCGACCAAGCCGGTGGCAACACCAAGAATTGCACGTGTTAGCTTCACTCGGGGCTTCTTCGCCCCGGGTTAACGGCCGAACTCCTCGCGGAGCGCGTCCTTCGCCCGCTCGAGAACGTGCCGTCGCTTTGCCGGCAGATTCTTCCCGGCGCGGTTGATGTAGAACGTCAGCATCGACATCGCGGAACGGTAGGGCGAACTCTTCCGGCGCCGGCTTTCCTCGGCCGATCGCTTTAACGAACGAGCAATGGCTTTAGGGTCGTCCAGTTTGAAGACGTCGCGCTGAAGATCGAGCGCGTTGCTCTCTTCGTTGACCTCATGCGACCAGTACTTGCGAGCCATGCTCCACGTATACCCTGTGGGCGTTCAAATCAGCGAAACGGTCTCTTTGCTCTTGGGAAGAGCCTCGAGCGCTGCGAGCAGGCTGCCGGCCAGCTCGTCGCAGATCGGATCGTCGAGTTCTTCGATCCGCCCTTCATCGGCGAGGCGAGCCTTTTCCGAGTCGATCGGTATTCGCGCCAAGACCGGCGCCTTCGCCAGCTCGGCGACGCGCGCTGCGTATGAAGGTCCGAAGATTTCGTAACGTTTACCGGTGTCGGGCGCGACGTAATACGACATATTCTCGACGATGCCGAGAACCGGCCGCTTGAGAATGCGCACGAGATTCGCCGCTTTGCGAACGATCATCGTTGCCAGCGCTTGCGGCATCGTGACCAGTATGACGCCGTCGACGGAGAGCGATTGCAGCACCGTCAATGGCGCGTCCGACGTTCCGGGAGGCAGGTCGATCAGTAAAAAGTCGAGATCGTCCCAGAGCACTTGCTCGTAGAACTGACGGATGACGCCGGCGACGATCGGGCCTCGCCAGACCATCGCCGTATCCTCTTCGGGACTAAGCAGATTCGAGCTGACGATTTCGATGGCGCTGCGCGAAACCGCCGGAGTAATGAGCGGCTGCGGCTGACCTTGCGGCGTCGTCTTGTTTGGATCGGCGCTGATTGCCAAGGGCTCGTGCAAGCCGAACAGTTTGGGTATCGATGGCCCGGTGATGTCGGCATCGAGAATCCCGACGCGGAAGTGACGGCGGCGTAAGCCGATGGCGCACATGGCGGTCACGAGCGACTTGCCGACGCCGCCTTTGCCCGACATGATCGGAATAACGTGCGCGATCTTCGCCCGTCCGGTAAATCCGCCGGGAGCGCGCCGCACGGGCGTACGGTCGGCTTCGGCGATCGGCGGTACGCTGCCCGAGCTGCGGGCGTGTTGGAGCGCGGCGAGGATCGGCTCGACGCGCAAGCCGTGCGCGCGGGCGCCGTCTTCGACGGTTTCGTAGGCGCTCACGCCGCAGCCGCTGCAGCCCAAACCGAAGGCCTGCATGACGTCGGCAGCGATGGGGAGCTGCGCGACCAGCTCTTTGATGTTCGTCCGGGGAGCGATTTCGAGTTGCGTGTCGGGCATGGCTTCTCCATTGAACCTGCGAACCGCGCGACCGTATGCACTCGATCGAGCGCGCGCAAGCCGTTTTGGCGGGCGGTTGCGATTCACCCGTCCGTTCGGGATGGGGCGTGGAGGCCCCGATGTTCGTGCAGGCAAGCGCGCGGGGGGCATATGCCTACGACGCGGCCGGCCGGCGCTTCGTCGACTATATCATGGCGTACGGTCCGCTTCTCTTCGGGCACACGCATCCCGACCTGGTCACCGGTCTAGACCGGCTCGCCGCAGCCGGCTTCATTTGGGGAAGCACACACGGCGAAGAAGTCCGGCTCGCCGAACGAATTCGCGCATACCTTCCGTCGATGGTGCGCCTGCGCTTCGTCACTTCGGGGACCGAAGGCGTGATGAGCGCTCTTCGCGTCGCGCGCGCGTTCACCGGGCGCAGCCGGATCCTTAAATTTGCCGGCAACTACCACGGGCACTTCGATCTCGCGCTGCTCGAAGCCGGCGCATCGGCCGCGTCGGCGAGTGCGCCCGACAGCGGAATCCCCGAAGGCATACGCCGCGACGTCCTGGTCGCGCGCTACAACGATCTCGCCTCGGTCGACGAACGACTGCGCTACCACGAGCACGATCTCGCCGCGATCGTCGTCGAACCGATTGCCGCGAACATGGGACTGGTCATGCCCGAACCGGGTTTTTTGGAAGGTCTGCTGGCGCGCGCGCGGCGATGCGGCGCGCTGTTGGTTTTCGACGAAGTAATAACTTGGCTGCGCTTCGGTCTGCGCGGCGCGCAAGGTCGCGGCTCCGTCGTCCCCGACCTTACGGCGCTTGGCAAGATCATGGGCGGCGGCGTGCCGATCGCGGCCTTCGGTGGACGAGCGGACGTGATGGCGGTGCTGGCACCAAACGGCACGGCCTTTACCGGCGGTACGCACGGCGGCAATCCCTTCAGCGTGGCGATGGCGCATCGCGTTCTCGACTTGCTCGAGTCGCATCCGGAGTATTACGTGCAGATGGATTTGCTGGCGCAAAAGCTCGCCGCCGGCGTCCGCGGCATACTCGCCCGGCGTGGATTGGATTATGCGGTCGTGCAGCAGGAGTCGGTCGTAGATTTTAAGTTTCGCAGCGGGCACCCCAATCGCAACTACGACGATGCGCGCGCGGCCGATCGCTCCGCTTATTCGGCCTATTATCGCGCCATGCTCGAGCGCGGCATTCTGCTCCCGCCATCTCAGAACGAAGTGATGTTTATCTCGACCGCACATACCGAAGAGGATGTGGACGAAACGCTGGCGGCTATCGAGGCCTCGATAATGAAGGGCGGCCGTCGCTGACGGCCGCCCTTGCCCCCGTTAGGTAACGCGCCCCTAGATCTTGATTTGGGCGTTGAAGTAGATGTTGATCGGCTGCACCGAAGCTCCGATGGCGCCGTTGTTCGCCGTCGTCGGGAGGTAGCTTTGAGTCCAGGGCGTGCGGGCACCGTTGGCTTTGACATCGCCGATACCCGTGCCGTTGTAGAAGTTACTCGGATAGAGCGTGCTGTTGAGGGAACCGCCGGCGGGTCCGTATCCGCAGATCACATAGTTCGGGGGATATGCGGTCGTCCAAGGAGCCGACGTGCCGCCGAAGCACTGATGGAAGAGATTCGCTCCGAGAACCAACAGTTTAATTTTCGGGCTCAAGTCGTAGGAAATCTGAAGATTGCCGACGATCGAGCTCGGCTGCTGGTAGTTGTCGAAGATGAACGTTCCCGTCTGCGGGTTGGGAACGTAGAGGTACGTGAACGTGCTCGCACCCGCCGAAGATGTGGTGAGGTAGTTGCACTGCAGGGGATTGGTCTTCGGTGAGAGCTTGGTGATGCCGGTCGAGGCCGAGTTCGATTGACAGACCCGAGGGTCGACGCCTTCCGTATCGAGCGGGCTGCCGTAGTAACCGCCGCTCTGGAAGCTGAAGCTCGGCGTGACGGCCAGTTTGTCGTGACGCCAGTTGAGGAGTAACGACGAAACCCAGGGCGAGATGTAGCTGTTGAGAATGCCGTTGAGGTTCGGCGCCAGCGCCGTGGAGAACGGATTGTACCACCCGCCGAGGTCGAGTAGTCCCTGCGGCGCCTTGTTGTAGTACGGGTTGAGAATCGGGTCGAATGTCTGACCGCTGATTGTTTTCGGTTTCGCGTTACACGCGACCGGATCGCCGGCGCGGTAGCACTGGCTACCACCGCCTGCTTTGGTCAGTGAATTGTACTGCGAGATAGCTTGGTTGAGTTGAACGAGCTCGTTGGTAACCACGCCTCCCGTGCTTAGCGGCACGTTCTGGAACATGATCTTCGAGTTGGTGTACGTCACCGCGAGCTGACCCGAGAAGCCGTTACGCGTAAAGTCACCCTTGTTGAACTGGAACTCGACGCCTTCGTTACGGTTGACGCCGACCGGGACTTGCGTCACGAAACCGGCACCGATGAAGGTTTGCTGCTGCCAGTTGGAGACCCACGTGTAGAACGGCGTGAGCTTGAAGCTCATGTCCGTCCCTTTGAAGTGCTGCTCCCACGACAGGTCGTACTGACCCGACGAGACGCCTGGAATCGGATGGAAGGGCGAGTAGAAACCCAGGTTCATCGTGTTGTTCCAGACCGAACGGTTATCGCCGGCGAGCGCCAGATACTGAACCGACGCCGAAATCGGCGGTTGCGTAAAGCGTCCGGCCGAGGCACGGATTACCGCGTTCGGATTGATCGTGTAGGTCGCCGAGAAACGCGGTTCCCAGTAGGTCAACGAGTACGACGAAGGCGAGGTTGCCGTGAAGTTCGGCGCTTGCACGCCGTCTTGGACGGTTCCGTTGGGGTGGACCCAGCCCGTCGTCTGCTGACCGCCCGTATGAAGCGCGGCCGCGGCCTTATTGCAGTCGCCGACCACGTATTGCGCCGACGCCGGCGGCGGAACGCCGGCCGGAAGCGGCTGCGTCAGCACCTGGTTGGTCGATGCCTGAACGCAGGTGTAGTTGGCCGTCATATTGGCGTAGAACTGCGTCGCGCTGCTGAGCGAATCCGGAAGCACGTACGTGAAGTCGTCGTACCGGAGCGCTGCGTTGATCAAGAAGCGATCGTTGGGACGGAACTGGTCCGAGATCGACGCATTAGTGAAACGCGGCCGAACGCTGTTAAAGGATCCGTTCGCGTTACCGCTCCAGAGGCTGTCCCACGTCGCGCCCGCGCGGGCTGCCGGCGTGCCGGAAGCGGCGAAGCCACGCGGCCCCCCCGTCGAGCTGCTGGTCCACGTCGGACGCAGCGTCGTTCCCGAGGCGACGTCATAGTAGCTGCTGCTCAGGCAGGGCACGGAATATCCGAACGCTCCCGTCGCACTATTGCCCTTGTTGCCGTAGCACGTGAAGCCGCCTGGACCCGACGACATATAGCCGATCGGCGAGGTGCCGCCCAGCGCCGTCGAGTTGTTGAAGCGGATGACGTCGGCGGTCGTGTAGTTGCCGTTGACGGTGACCAGGTTCTGGTCGTTGAGTTGATCCTGGAAGTCGATAGCGCCGCCGGCTGTGTGCGTGATCAGCTGATACTGTGCCGCACCGTTGATGCCGGTTAGGAGCCCTCCAGTGGCACCGTTGAACGGTGCCGTCTCAAGCCAGTCGGAATAGAACGTGTAACCGTATGCGCGCAGATAGGCCGACTGACTCAGCGCGAAGGTGTATTGGAGCTTGGTGACCCCGGTGTCGTTTTCGTTGACGTTGAGCGAGTTGCTCGTTAACGGCAACGGGCCGGCAAAGGGATGTGGCGGCGCGTCGGGCGCGTAGTAAACGCCCGGCGCTTTGAAGTTCGAGGCGCTCTTTGCAATCGGCGTCCCGAACGGCACGTTGTAGGTCACCGCATCGGAGTAGCCGAGGTATGTTGGGCCGCAACCGGCCGCGTAATACGGAGCGCCGTAACTCGACGGAGCCTTTGCGCCGCATTGGAAGTAGTCGCCGAAGGAGCCTTGTAAGCCCGCGAGCGGAATGATCTGTCCGGCGGGCCCGATCGGCGAAGAGCAACCGTTCACCGTCAGGTTGGCCCACGGCGCGACCGTCGTGGGTCCGCAAGTCGGCGGCGCGTATTTGGTTCCGTAGAGCGAGTAAATGAACTGGTTGTTCCCCGGTCCATCGTCGCTGGGCGAGAGGTAGTAGTAGTTGTTGAGGGCCGAGCCGCTCCACAAGAACTGCACGTCGTCGCGCAGACCGTTCGCCTTCGGGATCGCCATGTGCAGATTGACGACGTTTTCCCGATCTGAGACCATCATCGGCGCGGTGGCCGTGCCGCTATAGTACTGCCAGCATCCCTGCTCCCCGATCTGCGCCACGGGTTGGTTCGACCACGGCGCTCCGTAAAGCGGGCACTCCGGCTTGACACCCTGGCACGTCCCGATGACGCACGTGTAACCGACGGCTAGGACTTGGTTGGAGCCGAAGCCGTAGCCGATGCCGAATCCGGCCGGGTTCCCGGAGAAGATTCCGCCGGGATTGTTGTAGCCTCCGCCGTTGCTGTTGTCGATGAAACGGTAGGTCTGATTGTAGCCGGAGAGGCCGACGTAGTAGCTGAAAGTGCGGTCCGGAGTCGACCCGCCGACTTCGACGCTGGCTTGGTGGTAGAAGTTCGGATAGGCCGCGCCCAGATTCGCCGACGCGAAGCCCGGATACGTGCCCGTCTTGATTACTTGGTTGATGAAGCCGGCCGTGCCGGCGGAAGATACCGACGAAGGTCCGCCGCCGGTATATACCTGCAGCTCTTGCAGACCGAGCGTCGACTCGGTCGATGAGTTGTAGTTATCGAAGGCGCGATTGACCGGGATGCCGTCGTACTCGTACCCGGTATAGTACGCGTTTTGACCGCGTACGTATGAGGCGTTGGTGATCCAGCCGATGCCGCCTTGCGACACCTGTACGCCGGGAACTGACGCCATGGCCGAGTACGCGTTGTTCAGGTTGCCGCCGCCGCCGAGCGCCGCCGCGGCGGCCGCTTGCGCGGAGTTAACGCTGTACAAGTCGCCGCCGACGCCAGGTTTGACGAGCGACGCTCCCGCTGCCGACGTTACGTGGCCGATCGTCTTAAGCGCGGCCTGCAGCGTGTAGGCAACCTGTTGCGTTTGATCGGCAAAGACCGTCACACCGGGAATGGAGATGCTTTGGTAACCCATTTTGGTAAGGCTTACCGTGTACGTGTCCGGTCCGAGCGAAAGGATGACGAAATGACCGCCCGCATCCGTCGTTGCGGTACGGGACATCGAGGGCGCGACCACCTGCACTTGCACGCCGGCGATCGGCGCGCCCTTGCTGTCCTTTACGGTTCCCGCAATGTTACCGGTGGTTAGCGCCAGTGCCCATGTTCCCTGGAACGCTAGTGCCGCCAATAACGACACGGCTATTACCGCATGACGGAGGGTTCGATGCTGTTTAGTATTGTGCATAGTCCCTCTCGAGTAGTGTTCTATTTTTCAAAAATGCGTCTATGACGCTCGCAATCGGCTTACCAAAACGCCGGTAACCAACCTTTTGATACTGGTTGACCAATGTATACGGTGAGAGAACTTTTGCATCAACGAGATTCAAAGTTCAAATAAC
>CAZMPP010000013.1:0-19615 GCA_964568035.1 uncultured bacterium | reverse complement strand
CTCGGTCTAGCGGCAGTCTATCAGTTCACGCCTTTGAAGGATGCTTGCCTGAAGGCGTGCCGGCATCCAGGCATCTATCTGAAGCGCCACTATCGGCGCGGCGCACTCAACGGGTTACGCCTCGGTTTCGGTCACGCGCTCTACTGCCTCGGCTGTTGCTGGGCGCTCATGCTGGTGATGTTTGCCGCGGGCGTCGCGCATTTGGCTTGGATGGGCGTGCTCGCCGCGATTATGTTGCTCGAAAAAGCGATGCCGGCGGGTAATCGAGTCGTCGGGCCGGTCGGCGCGGCCTTCGGCGCACTCGCCGTCGTTGCGCTGCTGGCTCCCGGCGCCATCCCGGGTTTGTGAGGAAAGACCCGTCGATGACGATGCACGTTGGAATTGCCGGTACGGGAAAGATGGGAACCGCAATCGGGCTCAACCTGCTGAATCGCGGCTATAGGGTTTCCGCTTGGAATATCGATGGCGGCATGATGGATGCGCTGGTTGCTGCGGGCGCGACGCCGTTCGAAAGTCTCGAAGCGTTGGTAGCAGGCGTCGACGCGGTAATCGCGATGCTCTGGGACGACAACGTGGCACGCGAGATTTCTCTCGGCCGGCTCATCCCGGCCGCACGCGCGGGCCAGCTCATCATTGAGACGACGACGCTGTCGCCGCAAATGTATGAGTCGCTCGCGCACGCGGCAGAGCAGCGCGACGTGGACTTTCTCGCCTGTCCGGTCTTTGGCAGCGTCGACGGCGCGCGCACCGGGACGCTAACCCTCCTTCCAGGAGGCAGCGCCCGCGCGTTCGATCGAGGGCGGGAGCTCTTGAACTCGATGGGGTCTACCGTTACCTTTACCGGCTCACCGGGAGCCAGCGGGCATCTCAAACTCGCATTTAATTCCATGCTAGCCGTGCTTGCCGATTCGATCGGAGAGTTGCTAGGTATCACCGGAAAGGCCGGCGTCGATCGCGCTCTCACCATCGATGCGCTGGTGCAAGCCCTCGGACGCGTTGCCACAAAGCGTCAGCAGTTGATCGATCGCGACACGCAGCCGCGCTTTTCGGCGAACGCTTTACTCAAGGATCTTCTATTGGCTCGTGCCGCGAGAGAAAGCTTGGGCGTGAGCGCGCCGCTGATGGATAGCGCATTTGCCGAATTCGAGGACGCGGTTGAGAAGGCGAACGTTGGTGACGAAGACTACATCGCCGTCGGCCTGGCTCTGGAGCGCCAATTCCAGTCATCAACCTAACACGCGGCGTGGTGTTCATATTTAAGAACAACATCACGTTTTCACAACGCCGGCGAACTTCGCAGGACGCCCCCGTTTCTAAGAAGGGGCGCTTCATGTTTTACCGTATGTTCGAGGCTCGCTCAGCCCGATGACGATTCAAGATGATGCCATTATGGAGGTGCACCGTGCCCACTTCAAACGCAAAAGCAGAATCCCCAAAAAGCATTCAACGGGAGGTGCTGCCGATTCCGGACCGGCCTTATGCCGGCTTCGTCGCTTACGATGCTAAGGATCCAGACTCAAAGTTTGCGCCGATCGAACCGCTGCGTCCGCCCAAGGGAGCCCCTAACGTCCTAGTCGTTCTGATCGACGATGTCGGGTTTGGTGCATCGAGCGTGTTCGGAGGGCCGTGTCACGCGCCCACCGCGGAACGAATTGCTAAGGATGGCCTACGCTACACGCGGTTTCACACCACGGCACTTTGTTCTCCGACACGTGCGGCACTCTTGAGCGGAAGAAATCACCACACCGTTGGCATGGGCGGCATCACGGAGATCGCGACTTCGGCACCCGGCTATACGTCGATGCGACCCAACTCGATGGCGCCGCTGCCCGAGATTCTTCGGCTCAATGGCTATTCGACCGCGCAGTTCGGCAAGTGTCATGAGGTACCGGTCTGGGAAGCCAGCCCCGTCGGGCCGTTTGATCGCTGGCCGACCGGCTCCGGCTTCGAATACTTCTACGGTTTCGTTGCGGGCGAGACCAATCAATGGTATCCCTCGATTCACGAGGGAACGAAAGCCGTGGAGCCGCCCAAGACGCCCGAAGAGGGCTATCATTTCATGGAAGACATGACGGATCGCGCGATTGCGTGGGTGCGACAGCAGCGATTACTGGCGGGCGATAAGCCGTTTTTCATGTATTTCGCGCCCGGTGCGACTCACGCACCTCATCACGTGCCCAAAGAATGGGCCGACAAATATAGCGGCAAATTCGATCAAGGGTGGGACAAGCTACGTGAAGAGACTTTTGCGCGTCAAAAGCAGCTAGGAGTTGTTCCGAAGGATTGCGAGCTCACGGCGCGACCGAAGGAGATTCCATCCTGGGATTCTCAAACGCCCGAGTTCCAGCGCGTACTCGCACGCGAGATGGAAGTCTACGCCGGCTTCTTTTCATTTGCCGATTATCACATCGGCCGCCTCATCGACGCGCTCGATCAAATCAAGGCCCTCGACGACACACTGATCTACTATATTATCGGCGACAACGGCGCCTCCGCCGAAGGCACGCCCCAAGGGACGTTCAACGAGTGCATCCCTTTCAACGGAATGAACGATCTCGAAACGGTCGACTTTTTAACGCAACGCATGGACCTGCTCGGCGGCCCGGAGTCGTACAACCATTATGCGGTCGGCTGGGCTCATGCCATGGACACGCCGTATCAGTGGACCAAGCAGGTTGCTTCTCACTGGGGAGGCACGCGGAACGGCACGATCGTTCGCTGGCCGAAGGGAATCAAGGCGAAAGGCGAAGTGCGACATCAATTCCACCATGTCATCGACGTGGCCCCGACGGTGCTCGAGGCCGCCCAGCTTCCAGAACCCTACATGGTCAACAGTGTCGGACAGGTTCCAATGCAGGGCGTCAGCATGCTCTACAGCTTCGACGACGCTATGGCCGCCGAACGCCGCGAAACACAGTACTTCGAAATGTTCGGCAATCGGGGAATCTATCACAAAGGATGGACCGCCGTAACGCGGCACAGTACGCCCTGGCTCTTGACGGCCCGACCGCCGTTCAGCGATGACGTCTGGGAACTCTACGATACCAACAAAGACTGGTCGCAAGCGCACGATCTCGCGAGTGAGATGCCGGACAAGCTGCACGAGCTTCAGCGCCTTTGGCTGATCGAGGCCACACGGAACAACGTGCTGCCGATGGACGACCGTACTGCCGAACGCTTTAATTCCGACGTGGCGGGCCGTCCGGTGCTGGTGCGGGGCGATTCTCAGGTCCTTGCTAGCGGTATGGGTGCGCTGAACGAAAACGGCGTCATCAACGTCAAGAATAAGAGCCACTCGATTACGGCTCAACTCGTTGTTCCTGAAGGGAAGCCGGCAAACGGAGTCATTTTAGCGCAGGGCGGCATCGGCGGCGGTTGGATGTTCTACGTCAAAGATGGAACGCTGAAATATCACTATAATTTCGTCGGGCTTCGCCAAACCGCGATTGACTCGACACAGGTGCTAACCGCTGGGACGCATCAGGTCAGAATGGAGTTTGCGTACGATGGCGGCGGCCTTGCGAAGGGTGGAACCGTGACGCTCTATATTGACGGCACGGCCGTTGGCAGCGGCCGCTTAAACGAGACTGTTCCGATGGTGTTCTCAGCCGACGAGACGTCCGACGTCGGGGTCAAGCGGGGCTCTCCGATGACGCCGGACATGCCACCGACGCAGAGCGCCTTCAATGGTACGGTGCAGGTAGTCGCTATCGAAACCAGCGGTGAGAGCGTCGATCACCTGCTGAATCGCGAGCAGGTCCTCAATATGATTCTGGCCCGGCAGTAAAGCCGAGTTCTCGGATTGCGCGCAATGCCGCGCGTCCGAAGACGTTCGCGTACGTAGGAAACGATAGCGGAATGCGCGCCAGGGTGTCGACGGTCATTTCGGCGGTCATGGCAATTGCCGCCATTTGGGCCACTTCGACGGCCCGCTCTCCAACGATGTGGCAGCCTAGGATTTGGCGCGAACCCCGATCGATAACGAGCTTGCAGAATCCGCGAGTGCGCCCGTCGATGATCGGTCGGGTTGTTTCCGCGTACGATGCGCGCGACACGACCGTATCGTATTGTTGACGGGCCTGTTCCTCGGTTAATCCAACCTTTGCATACTCGGGATCGGTGAAGCTGCCGATCGGCTCAACGCCGGCGGGCATCGTAAGGCGCTCCGCCCCGGCGGCATTGTTTCCGGCGATGAATCCGTCGCGAACGGCGGGCGGAACGAGCATCGAGCGGCCGAGGACGTCGCCCGCGGCATAGACGTGCGATGCGCTCGTGCGAAGCGAGTCGTCAACCCCAATGAACCCGCGCTCATTCAGGTCGACGCCCACCCATTGTAAGTTCAGCACATCGGTATCGGCTCTCCACCCGACGGCGCAGACGACCAGCTCCGCTTCAAGAGGAGACTGTTCGGCGCCGGCCAGGGTTACGCTAACGCCGCTCGTCGCGGGGTCAATTCGCTCGATCCTGCCGAAGCCTTGATGGATCGTCATTCCGTCTTCGCGAAAGGCCGCCGCAACGGCGTCGGAAATTTCGACATCTTCACTCGCGACGATCCGAGGGCCGGCTTGACAAATCGTAACCGACGAGCCGAGCGCATTGAAGATCGACGCAACCTGCGCGCCCGTCGCGCCTGCACCGATGACGATCATGGATTTTGGAACTGCGGTCAGGGAGAACGCATCGGCTGGAGTGACCGTCAGCTCCGCGCCGGGGACGTCGAGCGCACGGCTGACGCCGCCTGAGCAGATGACGAATTGCTTGCCGCGTAACATCGGCGCCGACGCGCTGCGGATTGTTTTTGAATCTTCGAACGCCACCGCTCCAGCATGTTCGAAGAGTTCGACGCCCGCATTTTTAATTTGTTCGAGCAAGGTAGAGTTGCGGCGCGCCTCGCCGACGACCGCTCGCGCGCGCTCCACTAACCGTGCGTAGTCCAGTGAGGGGCGTTCTACTTCGATGCCGTACTGCGCCAATTGGCGCGCCTCGCGCGCTAGGCGCGCGGCGTGCGCCAAGACGCGAACGGGGATCGGTCCTTCGTTTGCGGACATCCCGCCGAAGGCGGCGCGCGTGATCAACGCGGTCTTAGCGCCGAGGTCGCCGGCGCGTAAGGCTGCCGCAGTACCGGCCGGTCCGGCTCCGATCACGACGACGTCGAATTCGCGCGCCGAGGTCATCGGGCCGGCGACTCGCTGTAACCCATGAGATAACTGAAGCCGATTGTGAACGACCGGCTGTAGGCCGTGCCTGTGGCGTGGGGAACGTCCTCCACCGGATTCACGTAGTCGACCGGTGCGTTGTTGCCGCCGTACGTTCCCTGGATTTGAAAGTTCCGCGAGATCAACTGCGCGCTATTCAACGTGAGATAAAGCCTATTGGACGAAAAGCCGTACTGCGCGATGGCCGCCAGCAGCGTCCCGCTCGGTGAACGCCAGAAGGTAACGGCTTGCGGGGAAAAGCTCCAAACCCGCGCCTCGCCGGCCTGTGCCGCCGGCGCGTTGGTAACGGGGAATGATAGGTTTTCGCCGATCGACCGCTGCTTGTTCAGCGCGATATTGAGTAAGGGATTAATTTCGTACGAGGGAGCTCCCGCCGTGAACGCCGAGGAGCCCGTGGGGGCTTGGTACGAGGCTAGCACGCCGCCTAAGATGCCGCCCTTCGGATTCGAATACACGAGCTGTTTGTAGCGGAACTCCATGTCGTCGGTCCCGGCGGCGGTCCCGCTCTGTGTGCTGCTGATTTGTGAGAATGACGGCAGGACGATTGTGATTTGCGAGGTCGGCGACACACCCACGTGCAGTAACGCTCCGGGATACCCGAACGCATGGCTGGAGATGGTGAACGTTGTGGTTTTTCCGCCGGCAGTGTGCGAGAGAACCTCGGGAACGTTGGTGCCGGCGTAGGTCATCTGTATCGCCACCTGACCGGCGACGAAAACGCACGGTGACGCGGATAAGTACTTCTTTAGCAGCTCCTGATAACCGCCGCAGGGATCGGAACGCACGGGGGGCTGCGAAGCGACCGGGGCCGGTGTCGGTGCAGGCAGCATTCAGCGATTATAGCACCTAGGTGAGGCCCCGCGCAGACACGAAGCTGCATCGTCCCACGACAAGAAGGAGAACGCGATGGCGACGCAAGACGGCGATTGGTCCAAGCCACAGGCGATGGCGATCCCGGAGGGCGGATACTTCGAGTATAAAGAAGGCCTTTCCGGTCCGGTCTTTCCCAGGACCCCAGCGTGTTACGGATTTACGATCATCGCAAAGCTAAAACCGGGCCGCGAGGCCGCGATGCGTTCGTACGCCGACACCGTTGAAAAAGCTTTAAAAGCCGATCCCAATTATTTGGCACCGCTCAAACTGCACTATCTCAAGTGGGTGCTCTTCGATATCAACAACGAGAAATATTTCATGTATCAGGGCATCTTCGATACCGACTTCGACAAGTACACCGACGACGCGGTCGCGCTTTTTACCCAGGCTGGGCTCGACACCGCTTTTGAAAATCTGGAAGGGTTCCCCGAAGACTGGAAGACCAACGTGCCCGCATTCGTCAAGTTCGTGCGCGACCATCATCGGCCGAGCTTCATGGAATATGGCGAGTATCCATTCGTTTCCGCCGACGAGATCAAGAAGGCTCTGCACGTGAAGCAATCGCTGAGCGACATGCTTGACCAAATGCAATGAGTACGACCGGCCGAACCTACAACCAGCTTCACCTACCGCGAAAATACTCTAAAGCAAATCGACGGTTCAGCGTCTATTGGACCTGGAGCTATCCCTGGGAATCGAATCGTGACGTCAGAGAGCTCGATAATCGCTTTTCGACGATGACGGAAGTGCGTCGCGTCGCATGGCCGGCCTACGAGACGGAAGCATACTCGCAACAGATGTTCCTTCAGGGCATCGAGGGAACGCTAGAGCTGTTTCATCTGTCGCTTCTGAGCTTTCAACGTGCCGTCGGCGAAGTAACGGACCGGCCCGTGGCTGTCTACCAGCGCGTCGATCAGGCCGGGCAGAAACAGCCTATCGACCAACGGATTCTCGCCGATACGGATACGCTGATGATCTTCGGGCTCGACCACCTGGTCACGGAGCAAGAAGCTGCGCCCGAAGAGATCGAGGCCCTTCGCGCCTTTCTCGCTCGCGAGGGGACCTGCTTAATCCTTGGACCGCACCACGACGTCGGGGCATCCAACGACCTAAGAGAACGCAACATGGAATACTTTCACCATGGCGATCCTTTGGTGCCGCGCCAGCAGCGATTCGGCAAATATACCCGGTCGCTAATGAGCGGGCTGGGCGTACCCGTCCATAACCAGTGGGGGTTGCGGCCGGCAACGCATCCCGGCACGACCAAAACGCTCCCGCTTTCGACCAACGGCGATTTAGATCGCCGCGGCTGGCTCGAAGGTGTTAGCACCTTCGTCTTTCACATGCATTTGCCGCACTATGCCGTGACCAGCGACGATCCGAATGCGATTCACGTGCTGGCGCGGCAGTCGATCGACACGTCCAAGCCGCATCCGTTTACAGACGCGGGGAACCGCGAGTTCAACATGTTCCTGTGGATGCCGCCGGCAAGCGATCGCGCGGGTGATATTCTCCTCGCCGATTCGACCATCTTTACGACGCTCTTCGGCGGCGATGAAAGCCTGGAACGATTTTGGAGAAACCTTGCGACCAAATGAGTGAGGCGTCGAGGCTGGACTTAGCCGATATTCAAAGCGGTGTGCTCCGGCCACGTCCAGTTCCGTTTGCCGCGACGTACATCATCCTACGCATTGACGACCGTGCGGCCGGCCGCGAACTCATGCGCCGTCTTAGCGACGTTGTTGCATCGGCGGCCCATCCGGAGAGTCCGGCGCGGGATACCTGGGTTAGCGCGGCACTGACATTTCAAGGACTCCGAGCGCTCGGCGTTCCTGCGGCTTCGCTCGAAACATTCCCGGCGGCATTTTCGCAAGGCATGGCGGCGCGCGCGGTCGCTTTGGGCGACATCGGTGAGAGCGGCCCGGAAAACTGGGAGAAGCCCCTAGGGACGTCAGACGTTCACGTCGTGATCACCGCGGTATCCAATGACGAGGCAACGCTTGCGACTGCGCTCGAACGCGCGCAAGGCGCGCTGCAGCAACTCTCTGGTGTCGAAGCAATATGGCGTCAAGACTGCCACGTCCTCAAGGACGAAAAAGAGCCGTTCGGATTCAAGGACGGCATCAGCCATCCGGCAATCGAGGGCAGCGGCACTCCCGGTACCAACCCCAAAGAAGTACCGCTTAAGCCTGGTGAGTTCGTGCTCGGTTATCCGGACGAGATGAGCGACGCGCCGAACATCCCGCAACCCGAGATTCTCGGCCGAAACGGCAGTTTCGTCGTCTACCGCAAACTCCATCAGCGCGTCGCGGCGTTTCGTCAGTACGTACGGGCCAATGCTACCGATGCCGCCGACGAAGAATTGGTTGCCGCGAAAATGATGGGCCGTTGGCGTAGCGGCGCGCCGCTGGCCGTATCACCCGACGGAGACCACCCGGAGATCGGCGCCGACCCAGCGCTCAACAACAATTTCCTGTTTAAAGCCGACGATGCGATCGGGTATAAGACGCCGCTTGGCTCGCACATACGCCGGATGAACCCACGCGATGCAGAAATCGCGGGCGTCATGCGGATCCATCGCATGATTCGGCGTGGCAGCGGTTACGGTCCGGCGCTTCCCGAGGGCCTTCTCGAGGATGACGGTGCGGATCGAGGTTTGATGTTTGCCTTCGTCGGAGCAAACATCGCCCGTCAATTTGAATTCGTTCAAGCGGAATGGATGAACGACGGCGGATTTTTCGGCGATGGCAAGGAGCGCGATCCGATCTCCGGCACCGCCGACGGGGAGGGATCGTTTAACATCCCTCGCCGGCCAGTACGGAGACAGCTCAAGGGATTGTCGCGGTTCGTTGTCACGCTAGGAGGCGAGTACTGCTTTCTTCCAAGTCTCAGTGCGTTACGGTGGCTCGGAGACCTTCGCGAATAGGGTCGAGGCCCAGATGACGTCACAGAGACTCGTTCCGTCATCGGTATCATCGCCGGCGAGTTTTTTAAGCGAGCTGTACGGAGATAATCGTGGTTAGTCAAAGCGACGTTAGACTGCTGCTTGCGCTGGTGGCCGCCGCCGGCCGGGAACAGCCTTCCGATGTCGAGGATCGGCTGGCTCGTTCGGTCACGCGGCCTCTGAAGGCGCTCGATGCACGCTTTCCGGCCACCGCTAAACCTGCAGACAATGCTTCGGAGGGCACGGCCCAGGCCGACCTTTGGGATGTCGCGCAGCGCGCCACGACTTTGTGTTCGGACTCCGCGCCGGTCGAACTCGTGGAGGCTACGGCGGCGCTCCAAGATCTGGCGTGTCGCCTTGCTGGCTCCGATACCGCGGCACAGCAGCGCCGGGCATGGTTACAAGAACAGAGTCGCGATGCGGGTCGCGGAATTCGCCTGTCCCCAAACGGACCTCTACTTGTCACCAATGTCGATCGCTTGACCAGTTGGCTCGGAGAGGTGCTGCCGGCAAATCCCGTCATGGCACTATGTCGATGCGGAGCCTCCGCATCGAAGCCGTTCTGTGATGGAACCCATGCGACGATCGGCTTTAAGGATGGGAAGGACGCGGCCCGCGTGCCCGATCGACGTGACACGTACGCCGGCGAGCAGGTAACGATTTTCGATAACCGCGGTCTTTGTCAGCACTCGGGCTTCTGTTCCGACCGTTTGCCGACAGTTTTCCGCGTCAAACTAGAGCCTTTCGTGGCTCCGAGCGGTGGTCGCATGGACGAAATTATTCGTGCCGTGCGGGACTGCCCGTCGGGTGCCCTCGGCTATGCGATCGACGGCGTCGAGCAGCGCGACTCGACGGACTGGCACGGTACTCGGCAGCCGGGAATCGAGGTAAGCAAGGACGGCCCCTACCGAATCGTCGGAAGTATACCGCTTATGGAAGCCGACGGATCAGCAGTTGCTCGGGACGAAGGCGCCTCACTCGAGCATTGTGCGTTATGCCGATGCGGCCATTCGCAGAACAAGCCGTTTTGCTCGGGAATGCACTGGTACGTCGAGTTCAAAGATCCGGTTGCGACTTCTGATGGTACCCCTACCGTGTTCGATTGGGCGGGCGGCTTGCCGGCGCTTACGCGAATGACGCGCATCTTTTACGAGAAATACGTGCCGAACGACGATCTGCTAGCGCCATTGTTTGCCAACATGGCTCCCGACCATCCCGAGCGGGTGGCAAAATGGTTAGCGGAGGTTTTCTGTGGGCCTAACTATTACAGCGAAGAATACGGCGGTTATTCCCGGATGCTGTCACAACACGTCGGCAAAGCGCTAACCGAGGAGATGCGTCAGCGCTGGGTAAGCCTATTGCAGTTATCGGCCCACGACGCCGGTCTGCCCAACGATCCGGAGTTCGCCTCGGTGTTCGAAGCGTACATCCAGTGGGGCTCGCGCCTCGCCGTGGAGAATTCGCAGACGCAGTCTCATCCACCGCAACATATGCCGATGCCGCACTGGGGATGGGAAACGAGCGCCGGGCCTCCGGCCGCTCGGGTGTCCGCTCTTGCTCCGCAAGAAAAAGTAGAGACCGAAGTCGCGTTACCCAACGCCGAAGAACCATTGCATTTTGAGGCCCACATAAAGCCGCTCTTTCGTAGCCGCGACCGTCAATCGATGCTGTTTATGTTTGATCTTTGGAAATACGCCGACGTCGCCAAGAACGCCCAAGCGATTCTGGAACAGGTTAAGAGCAGAGCAATGCCGTGCGATGAAGCGTGGCCGAAGGAACGCGTGGATGTTTTTGCGCGCTGGGTAGAACAGGGCCCGAGCGAGTGAACGTCGACCGGCGCTAATGATCTACAAAGTTTGAGACTTCGCCTAACGTAGGGTCGAGCTTGAGGTCTTCGTGGGCGTATTTGCGATCCTCATGCCCCCCGGAAACCTTGACTCGCACGAGGATCTCATGAGGATGAACCTCTTTGACGGTGCCCTCTTCCGCACTGCCATCAATACGTACGTGGTCGCCAACCTTCAGCATTGTTCCGTTCCTTCCAGTAAAAAATCCATTCTGGTGAGTGGTGGCAGCCGAACTTGATTTCTCCTCCCTCAGGCTTCTGAACCAATGCTATCGAGTTCGGCGAGTGCATCGTCCGGCAGGCTCAGCGACGCGGCGGTCACGTTCTCACGCAGGTGCTCGACCGACGACGTCCCGGGGATGAGCAGAATGTTCGGCGAGCGCTGCAGCAGCCACGCCAGCGCAACACCCATCGCGGTTGCGCCTAGGCGTGCCGCCACCGAGTGCAGCGTCTTGGACTGTAGCGGCGTGAAGCCTCCGAGAGGGAAGTACGGGACGTACGCAATGCCTTGCGCCGCCAGCGCATCTATTAAGTCTTCGTCATCTCGATGCGCGATGTTGTAGAGGTTCTGCACGCAGACGACTGGCGCGATCGATTGAGCTTCGGTAATCTGCTCCGCCGAGACCGTGCTGACGCCAAGATGCCGGATCAAACCTTCCTGCTGCAGCTGCGCAAGGGTGCTGAATGACTCGGCGATCGAGCCCGGCTCCGCGGCGGAGAACCCGCCGACGCGAAGGTTCACCGCGTCCAACGAGTCGAGGCCGAGATTTTTGAGGTTGTCATGGACGGCTTGGCGCAACTCTTTTGGCGACAATGCCGGCGGCCAGCCGCCCTGTGCATCTCGCCGTGCGCCGACCTTGGTGACGATGCGCAGGTCGTTGGGGTATGGGTGCAGGGCTTCTTTGATTATTTCGTTGGTATAATGCGGGCCGTAGTAGTCGCTCGTATCGATATGGGTGATGCCCAGATCGATCGCCGCGCGTAAGACCGCTACGGCCGCGCTGCGGTCGCGGGGTGGGCCGAAGACGTGCGGGCCGGCCAGTTGCATTGCGCCGTACCCCATGCGGGTTACCGTTAAGTCTTCGGCCATAGTGAACGTTCCGCCAGGCAGTCTCGTCATGCTAAGCAATTGCCGTCCGCGCGAAGTAATGCCCTTGCTCGAGATCGGCAAGAAGCCCGGTATGAGTTGGGTGCCATCCCAGACGCTGCCGCGTTAGCGTGCTCGACGCCGGGACGTCGGCCGATGCAAAGTGTGCGAACCAGCCGAAGTGATCGGCGGCTTCCTCGGGGGATATCGCAACGACCGGGAGGTCGAGACGCAAGTTCCGCGTGCGTTCTGGTCGGATCTACGATCCGAAGGCTTGACCGCCGCCGCCGCCATACCGTCGGAAAACTAGTCGCTCGGGTGGATGGCGGCTGTTGCCCGAACGGCTACGTCGGGACTTAATTCCTCGAGCGAGTCCACTCGGTCCGGATAAAAAGCCAGGTACTCTTTAATCTCGGCTACGGCGTCATATGGCGTCTCGTACGTCCACACCGCATTCTTGCCGCGACTGCCACCGAGCACGATGCTATAGTATGCGGCGTCGCCTTTGTAGGGGCAGTAGCTTTGGTTTTCGCTTCGCTCCAGCAGTGACATATCCACGTCCTCGCGCGGGACATAGTGGACGGGCGCATAGTCGCTCTCGCGCAGCGTCAAAGCCCGTATCGTGTCGGCAACGACGCGCCCGGCGACCGTGACCCGAACGCGCGAACTGTTGCCCCTGACGCTAATCGGATGCTGCGAACTCGGGAGTTTAGCGGTTTTCATGATGTGGCGATTCCTCTATCTCATCGGGGCTGCTCGGGGCGTATATGTGCCCAAGACCGTCGTTAAAACGCCGAAGTTGCGCTAGGTGTCCCGGCTGTACCGGCGGCCGAAGCCTCGGATCGTGCAACCACTCGGCCAAGCTCGTACATTATGGATTCAGCGAGTGAGGATCATGTTATGGCGAAGATTTTGTTGCAGACGACCATTCCGCTTACCGAGGACGACTGGAATGTTTCCCGCTTTTCCCTTCTCCGCGAGGCGTTGGTCGCCGACGGCCACCAGGTGATGGCGCGAAATGAAGAGCTGGGCACGGACCGCAACGATCGCGTGATCTTGGAACTGGCGGACTCCGACTTCGATCAACTGTGGCTGATGGCCGTCGATACCGGCGACGGCCTCACTGAAGCAGAAAGCAACGCGATTATTGAGTTTCGCAAACGCGGCGGCGGCGTCGTAACCGCCCGCGACCACCAGGACCTCGGTCTCTGCCTCTGTCATCTGGGCTCACTCGCTCAGTTCAATCACTTTCACACCTACAACCGCGAGCCCGGCCGTACCGAGAACGACGACCAGGATAATCCAAATATCTCCTATCCCAACTACCACTCCGGTGCGAACGGCAACTATCAGAAGATCTCGCCGGTTGGCCCGGTCCATCCACTCCTAAAAAGCGCGAAAGCGGATGGTGGTGTGATCGAATATTTTCCCGCTCATCCGCATGAAGGCGCGGTTGGCGTGCCCGACGGCATCCCGTTCGCTCGCGTGATTGCGACAGGTACGAGCACCGTGTCCGGCCGGCGCTTTAACCTCGCCGTTGCCGTTGAGGATGAACCGTTCGATGGCGGAGTCATGGGCCGTGCAGTCGCGGTTTCGACCTTCCATCATTTCGCCGATCTCAACTGGGACACCGAGCGAGGCGCGCCGAGCTTCGTCACCGATAAGCCAGGCGACGAAATTAAGCGCGATCCGGCACGATTCGAAATCTTTAAGGACTACGTCCGCAATATAGCCCGCTGGCTGGGCGCACGACCGAGATAGGCCGTCTCTAGGGGCCCGGTCAAAACCCAAGGCTCATCTCAGCGACCCGCTCTACTATGATGGGATGGAGCGTAGCGGGGCGCGCATCGCCGTAGTTGATGATGAGGAAGATATTAGATGCCTGCTCGTCACTGAACTGGAGGCGGCAGGCTTCGAGGTACGCGCCGCTCGAGACGGGCCGGCCGGACTGGAAGCGATCCGCGACTGGGAGCCATCGCTAATTTTGCTTGACGTGATGATGCCCAAAATCGACGGAATTAGTATTCTTCCCCGCTTTCGGGCGCTGACTCAGGCGCCGATCTTCATTCTGAGCGCGAAGGGAGAAACGGGCGACAAAGTGCTCGGCCTCGAACGCGGGGCCGATCAGTACCTGGCCAAGCCGTTTGAGACCCCCGAACTTATCGCCCGGATCCGTTCGGCGCTTCGCCGGTCCCAGCTCGACGAGCCGCAGATACTCACGGATGGCGATCTCCAGATGGACCGGGAGCGGCGTGTCGTTCGACGGGGAGCGCGCCAACTGGCTCTAACCGCGCGCGAATTTTCGCTGCTTGAAGCATTTATGCGTAGACCTCGGCGTGTCTTCAGTAAAGACGAGTTGATAGACCGGGTCTGGGGTCATGAGTCCGAAGTCTCCCCCAACTGCGTCGAAACGTTCATCTCATACCTGAGAGCGAAGCTCAATGGGGCAGAGCAAAGCGAACCGCTGATCGTCACCATTCGCGGCGCCGGTTACGCGTTGCGCGCATAGCGCATGCGTCTGGTATCGCTCCGTAGCCGCCTCATCACGTGGTATATCATGACCGGCGCACTGGTCGTGGTGTGCTTGGCCGTTCTCATGGCCGTCCTGACGGGCGGAGTCCTCGCATACCAGGGACGCGAAGCTATGCTATCGGCGGCGCGGCAGATTCCAACACTCGCGGCGTCATACCGCTCACAAGGCGGTAGCATGGATGGCTTTGATGCGTACCTCGCACAACGGTTGGCGCCGCTGCCCGTGCTGACCCACACCGAGCCGGAGTTCATGCCGCATCGCGTTGGGCGGCACGGTTGGCCCCATCAAAACGTCGCCGTCAGAATGCTCATGGAGCAAATGCATCCCATGGACGTGACGTACCAAGGAACTCATACGACGATTTTTGTCGCGCCGTCGTTTTACGAACGGTCGGTGGAATATTACTTCCTCGCTATGCTGATCGTGGCGATAATCATCATCGCTGCTTCTTGGCGCATCGCCATGCTCGTTGCTGCGAGCTCTCTCGATCCGCTGTTGCGAACTACAGCGGCGCTGAACCGCTTCGGCGACGGTGACTTCACGCCGGCAATCGTCTCAACCGATGATACCAGCGAAGTCGGAGAGCTTGCGAAGGCATACAATCGTGCCGTCCGGCAAATCACGCGCGCACTCGATGAACGATCGCAGGCGAGCGCCGAAATGCGGCAGTTCGTTGCCGACGCGGGCCATCAGCTCCGCACGCCGCTTACGGTCGTCATCGGCTATCTCAGTTCGATGGCTGCGCGCAACACTTCTGAGACGGACCCGTCGCAGGTTGCCAAGATGCTTGCTCAGAGCCGGCGGATGAAGACATTGATCGATGATCTGATCGTGCTTGCACGCCTCGAACATGTGGCACCGCTCAGAGAAAGGGCGTTTGATGTCAACGACGTGGTGAGCGATCTGCCGCAGGCGTTTTCGCTCGAAGATCAACGGCGGCTTCACGTCGAGCTCAGCTCCTCTCCGCTAATCGTACACGCTGCCGATTCGGAGTTTCGCGAAGCGCTCGTTGCGCTTACCGAGAACGCGGTAAAGTATGGCGGCGACGGTGCGGTGACGATTAGCGTCGGCCGTTCGGGCGACCAGTGCGAGGTCGTGGTACGTGATGGTGGCCCGGGCTTCTCGAGCCAGGATTTAGAGTCTGCGTTCGATCGCTTCTACCGGGGCGCCGCCTCGGAAGGGACCGTTGGTACGGGATTGGGGTTGTCCATCGCGGCAAAAGTCATCGCTCGAGCGAGAGGCGTCATCGAACTGTTTAACCTCAAAGGCGGGGGCGCGAGGTGCGTCATCCGAGTGCCGCTCTCGTAAAGCGTCAGGCTCCGGCCGAGTTTACCGTCGGCCGGAGCCTGCATGTACGCGAAGACGGCGGCGTTTAGGGGTGCATCATTCCCGGACCGCCGTGCCAGCCCGGCCCCATCGACGGATGTGGGCTGAGCGTCATCAGCACGATCGTGCCGGCGTCGAGCTGGCGCTGCTGTTGGTGTTCCGGGCTATTGTGGGACCCGTTGCTCCAGTTCGGGTGCCCGGCCGGCAGTTCGCTTTCCATCTCGGTGCGCATCTGCTGGTGAAGTGCAAGGCTCTGCGTCATAAACGACTGATGTGCGCTTAGGATTCGCTGCCGCTCGGAGGATGACAGGGCTCGATCGATCCGCGTTGCCGCGGCCTGTAGGTCAGGATTGGGATCAATGGCAAGACTCCCAATCAGGGACGCTAGTTCCCGCCGGTGAACGGGGGTGAGGACCGACAGGATTTGATAGCGCATCTGCTGGTGGAGCTGCTGCTCCTGCGCGCCATAACGCTCGAAAGTGGCATGCATCGCCTGCTTCTGCTGGTCGGTCATTGCGGGCGGGGCGTTGGTATTTTGGGCAAGTGCTGTAGCCGGTAGCATGCTGACCGCAAGGGCCAGCGAGAAGAAGCTTTTATTCATGCCGGGATTGTAAGTGAGACTTTCTTGGGCCGTCCTGAGAGAGCGGAAACTTAGTTTTTGCCCGGCACGGGAAAATTTAGTCGAGCCCATGCCGAAAACTCGGTCGGAAGCCGGCCCGCGATTTTGTTGGCGAGCGCGATCTCGCGTTCCGAAGGTGATCCTAGGTACGTATGATCCTGGAAGTAGGCGAACATCTCAGCTATCTCTGATGCCCCAGGGAAGAGGCCACTGAAAATATCCTTTGGCACCCGCGTAAATGTCAGCTCATGGCCTTGTTTATTTAACGTATCCACGATCTCGCTAAAGCTCATGAAATCTCCGACGAATGCTAAACGTTCGCCGTGACCTGCCTCATCGGGATGCCCGAACGCACCTGCGACTACGCTACCGATTTCTGTAACGTCACCCATGTGGATGCACGTCGCACTTGGATCGAGGGGGAGCGCCCATCCTATGGATCCGTCGGGCTGTCTCTGCGGCGCCATCGGCCCGGCCAGATTCTGATAGTAGAATGGCGGGATGACGAACGTGTGATTCGCAAAGCCGGCTTCGCCGACTACCCGATCGACCTTTGCCTTACCGGTAAAGTGCGGAACATGGTGCTTTCCGCCACTGATCGCTTCTACATCCGGAAGCGTGGACCAGATAAGATGCTTGACGCCGGCATGCTTGGCGGCATCTACTGCCGCGATCGCCTGACTGAGCTCATCGGTGCCGGCTTCCCAAAAATTCGTCACCAAAAAGGCGCCATGTGCCCCTTCGAATGCAGCCTTGAGGGTTTCCGGCTGATGTAGGTCGGCTTTGACGACTTCGTCGGCGAGTTCGCGATGTTTCTCCGGGTTGCGAGTTAGCGCGCGCACCCTGAATTCCCCGCGGGTTTTCAAGGCGCGCACTACCGAGCCGCCCTGATGCCCGGTCGCGCCGACCACAGCAATAAGTTTTTTGTACGAGTCGCTCATTTCAGCCTTCCAACCCGGAGTCGGCTACCCGCTCGCGGCTGCTTGGATAATGGTTGCAGCTGCGCGCGGGTTGGAGACGTAGATTGCGTGACTGCCCGGCACTTCCATCGTTTTCGAACCCGCGCGTTCGCTCATGAATCGCTGGGCGGCGATAGGAATCATCCTGTCATCCGTGACGCGCAAGTACCAACTCGGCTTCGTCTTCCAGGCGGCTTCGGAAATCTGCCCGCCAAGTGCATCGATGCCCCACGGCGCTTGTGAAATTGCCATAAACTCCGCTGTCTTCGGGTCCACGTCGGCTGCGAACGAGGCCGCAAACTTCGATCTGTCGAGAAAAAGATACTCGCCTTTGGGCGGGAGGATGGGTGGGACCGGAGCGCCAGGCGGGGGATTAGCGATTAAAGTGTTTACCGACTCACCCTTGTCCGGGGCGAACGCCGTAATATAAACGAGCCTTTCGACTTTCGGATGGTTACCAGCCTCAGTTATTACAGCGCCACCATACGAGTGCCCGACTAACACGGCGGGACCCTCAAGGTCGTCTAGCGCGAGCTTCGTGATGGAGGCGTCACCTTGGAGCGACGCCGTGGGATTTTGAACGACGCTTACCTTGAACCCATCCTCGCTGAGGATGTCATAGACGCCCCGCCAGCCCGAGCCGTCGACGAAACCGCCGTGAACAAGAACGACCGTTTTGATCCTTGATCCTGAAGAGCCTTCCATTGCCAATCTCCTTAAGGAAGGCAGAAGTATAGCACCATCGTTTTGATAACGCGAGCGACTATTCAAGCTACGGTGTTCACCGGTCTGACCAGCGCACCGACCTTTATGGTCGCCGGAAACGCCGCGCGGCTGACGAGAAACGTGCGTATACTAGCCGTACCCGGCCAATGGCCGAGCGCTCACGGACGATGCCGTCGCCTACTTCCTTGCGGTGCTAACGAACTGGAAAGTAACGCGAGATGGACTTCATCCTCATACCGATCTGCTTGCCGAGTTCCCTTACGTAGGGCCACCGCGCAACGCGTGACGCGGTTACAGTGCCGCTGGGAGGCATTTGCTGCCTTTTACGCGGCACGTGGCCATCACCGCCGGGCCGGTTCCTGCCGGAAACGGAGATCCTTTAAGGGGCTTCAGCGCGCCGCTGCTTTGGACCGTATAGCCTGAAATCGAGTTGGCGCCGTTATTGACGACGTAAAGGAACTTGCCGGTTGAATCGAAGGCCCCATAGCAGGCTCCATAACCGGCGCCAAACGGCGAGCCCTTGATTTCGGTCAATATACCGCCGCTCTTTATCTGATAGGCAGAAACGTTGCCTGAGCCGTTGTTTGGTACGTAGATAAACTTACCGGCCGGGTCGGCGACGACGCTGCACGGTCCGGCCGCGGCGCCAAACGGCGAGCCTTTTACCTGTTTCAGTGCGCCGCTGGACGCATCGATCGTATAGGCAGAGACGTTATCGGACCCATAGTTGGATACATAAGCGAACTTGCCCGACGGGTCAACGGCCACGCCAAATGCCTGCGTCCCCGCGCCAAATGGCGACCCCGGAACCGGCGTCAGCGCGCCGTTGCTTGCAATCTTATAGCCCGAGACGTTCGCCGACTTTGCGTTTGGCACGTACACAAACTTACCGGTCGGGTCCGCCGCTATGTATTGTGCGCCTGCGCCCGCCGCAAACGGGGAGCCTTTCACGGGCGTTAGCGCGCCATTGCTTTTGATCGAGAACGCGGAGACGCTGCTACTAGCGCTAACACCGTAGTTTGCTACGTAGGCGAACTTACTGCTCGGATCGATTGCGACGCCCGCGGGTTGGGTGCCCGCGCCGAATGGAGATCCCTTCACTTGCTTGAGCGCGCCGCTGCTCGCGTCAATGGAATAGGCGGAAACGTCGCCGGACGCAGCGTTAGAGGCTTGCGCGAATGAGCCGGTAGGATCTACGGCGATGCCGGAGGGGCCGCTTCCCGCGTTAAACGGCGATCCCGCAATCTCCGTGAGCGCGCCGTTGCTTGCGATCTTATAGCCGGAGATATTGGTTGATCCCTCATTAGATACGTAGGCAAATTCGGCGGCTGCGGCATCGGCTAGCACGCCGCCTCGAGCGACCGTCATGCTCGTGCCGGCACTCGGCAGCGTTGTGTTCGAGCCCTGAGCGCTATTCGAGCAGGCGGAAAGCACGGAAATCGCGGTGAGAGCGCCGGCGGCAAGTAGCGCCATGTGGTGTCGCATC
>CAZMPP010000012.1:17563-20475 GCA_964568035.1 uncultured bacterium | reverse complement strand
AGTTTTAAGGCACAGCAGCGGTTCCGGTTACATTACGCACGTCATCGTGATGGTGCAGGAGAATCGCAGTTTAGACGATTTTTTTGCAACGTTCCCGGGTGCCGACGGGGCCACAGAAGGCAAGATGAAGCCGCCGGGTGCCACCACGACATCCGGCGATCAAATCGTTCAGCTGAAGAAAGTGCCGTTGGTCGAGGAATGTGACTTCGGTCACCGTTGGAAGGGCTTCAAGAAAGACTACGACGGCGGAGCGATGGACGGGTTCGGTCTGGAGGGCGGTGGAAAGTGCGGCAGCAAAGTCGGCCCGCTGCCATATCAGTATGTGGATCCGAACGACATCATTCCGTATTGGTTCATCGCCCAGAACTATGTGCTCGGCGACGAGATGTTCCAGACGCAAGGGAGCGGCAGCTTCACCGCACATCAGGATTTGATTCGAGGCGGTACGACGTACGATCCGGCGATGACCGATAGTCTGGTTGACTATCCTTCGAAAGAGCCTTGGGGTTGCGATGCAAAACCCGGAACGACGACGTCGTATCTGCAGGCCAGTGGAAAATTGCTCCTCTACAAATATCATCTCGGGCCGTTTCCGTGCACCAATCAGCTCCCCGGTTATCCGACCAATACCTATTTGACGCTGCGCGATCTGCTCGATAATGCCGGCATTTCGTGGAAGTACTACTCCCCGCCGGTTGCCGGCGGCGGATCGGGCGGCCTGTGGAACGCCTTCGACATGATTGCCTCGGTCCGTTACGGACCGGAGTGGAATACGAACGTCAAGCGCAACCCGAACGCCATCTTCACCGATCTGGACGCCGGCACGTTGTCAGGCGTTTCGTGGTTGATTCCCGACAACGTCAACTCAGATCATCCCGGGTCGGCGCGCGATTTGGGGCCGGAGTGGGTGGCCAGCGTCGTTAATGCGGTGGGGCAGAGCCAATACTGGGACTCGTGCGCGATTATCGTCGTGTGGGACGATTGGGGCGGCTTTTACGATCATAAAAAACCGCCGTTCTTTGATAAGTGGGGCGGCCTAGGTTTCCGCGTTCCGATGCTGATCGTTTCCCCGTACGCGCGGATGTCGTCGCCCAGCAAGCCGGGCTACATCTCGCACACTCAGTACGAGTTCGGCAGCATCATCAAGTTTATCGAGAACGTCTTCAACCTCGGGAGCCTGAATACGACGGACGTGCGCGCGCACACGATCGGCGATTCGTTCAACTTCAGGCAATTGCCGCGCTCGTTCATTCCGATTCCGTCGTCGTTGGACCGCCATTATTTCGAGCATCAGAAGCCGTCATACGAGCCCGTAGACAGCGAATAAGCGGCTATTGGGAGTCGGGAATTCTGAGGTCGGGGCCTTGGCTTAGGAAGAAGCCGCGGCCTTTCGGGGATTTGATTTTAACGA
This sequence comes from uncultured bacterium, assembly GCA_964568035.1. Taxonomy (GTDB): domain Bacteria; phylum Vulcanimicrobiota; class Vulcanimicrobiia; order Vulcanimicrobiales; family Vulcanimicrobiaceae; genus Cybelea. The sequence goes on along the minus strand of CAZMPP010000012.1, from coordinate 19,064 downwards.
ACTTACGCGGCGACTGATTGAAGTCAAAGCAGTCTGCCGGTGCCGTCGCGCGCGTGTCGGCGGCGCCGAGTTGCGGTAAGCCCCACAGATTTTCCGCGAAGCGCAGCACGCTGGCCGTTTCGTATTGCGTGTGCGAAACATAATCTTGCTTCGCGTAGGGTGAGATAACTAGCAGCGGGACGCGGAAGCCCAGGCCGTCGTAATCGGCAAAGGGCGGCGGCACGTGGTCGTAGAGGCCACCCCAATCGTCCCAGATGACGAAGATCGCGGTGTTATTCCAGAACTTGCTCTCACCGATTTGGTTGACGAGCGTCGCGACCCACGACGGGCCGTAGCCGCCACCGCAGCTGACGTGATCGGAGTTCGCACAAATCGGCGTGATCCAGGTGAAGTCGGCCAGTTGGCCCTTGGGGAGGTCGGTCAGAAACTTCTTCTGCGGCGTAATGACGAACTTCCAATCGGGGCCCTCGTAGATGTGCTTGACCGCCGAGAAGCTCGACCACAGGCCGCCGCCGCCGCTTGACGGGCTCTGATATTTACTCGTGTAAAAGCGCCACGTGTGTTGAGCCGCGTCGAGATCGTCGCCCAGCGTTTGATAGTCGAAGCAGGCTTGTTCTTGCGGGCCCATTTGCCGCTGTTGCGTGATGGTTTGAATCTGATCCATCCGTCCACCTTGGCAGCCCCACGCGCCGCTGGGCAGGTTCACCGACGAATCGGCCTGTGCGGCGATGATATATTGGTGCGCGACGAAACTCTCGTCAAGCTGCGACGCAAACGTGTTATCGGCGAGCACCCATTCGTGGGCCATGTCGAATAGCGGCTTGGTTTCGCGCTGCGGGGCGTAAACGTATTGCGGGTATTTGACGTGCCGCGGCTTAAAGTATGCCTGCTCTTTATCGAAGGCGTCGTTTTTGCAGTTCGTTCCCGGCAGGCTGCCGGTGCCATCGCAGGCAAGGAACATCGCATGGGCGGAGTGGTCGATGTCGTATTGATTGGCTAATCCGACCGGTTGCAGCTGCACCGTTTTCCCGGTGGAAATTGTTCCCTGGGAGACGGTGTTCGCGCCGGGATACCCTTGGAATAGATTATCGAAGCTGCGGTTCTCTTGTACGATGAAGACGATGTGCTCGATCTTGCCGGCGCCGCTGCCGGAGAGCGCGCGCAAGGCCGCGCCGCTCTCCATCGAGGGAGGCAACGCGCTGCGCGCGCCGGAGGAGCAACCGGCGAGCAGCGCGATCGCCGTGAGCGCGGCGAAACGCGACTTCGTACTCACTGGTAATCCGGTGCGCGATAATCCATCGGCTGCTGCATGAAGAACTCCCGATATTTAGGTGCCTTGATCTTCTTGAACTTGCGAGGCGCCTGGTTGAAATCGAAGCAGTCGGCAGCCGGGGAGTTGGCGCGCTTGTCGGCGGCGGCCATCTGTGGGAGGCCCCACAGGTCTTCCGCGAAGCGCAACACGCTAGCGGTTTCGTACTACACGTGCGATACGTAGTTCTGC
>CAZMPP010000012.1:0-17553 GCA_964568035.1 uncultured bacterium | reverse complement strand
GTAGTCTTGCTTAGCGTAGGGTGAGATGATTAGCAGCGGTACGCGGAAGCCGAGACCGTCGTAATCTTCAAACGGCGGTTTGACCGGATCGTACAGGCCGCCCCAATCGTCCCACATCACGAAGATTGCGGTCGAGTCCCAGAACTTGCTTTCGCCAACCGCGTTGACGATCGCCGCAACCCACGACGGACCGTAGCCGCCGCCACAGTTGACGTGGTCGGAGTCGTTGCAGACCGGCGTAATCCAGGTGAAGTTGTCGAGCTTGCCCGCGGGAACGTCTTTGAGGAACTGCTTCTGCGGCGTGATGATATCTTTCTTCCAGTCGGGGCCGTTGTAAATATGATTGACGGCCTGATAGCTGGACCACCAGCTGCCGTCGCCGCTCGACGAACTGCCGTACTTGCTGGTGTAAAACTTCCACGTTAGGCTCGCATTATCGAGTTCGTCGCCGAGCGTCGTGTAATCCCAGCAGGGCGTTTCGTAACCGCTGAACTGGCGCTGCTGATCGATCACCGGAACTTCGTCGCTCTTGCCGCCGGGACAACCCCACAAACCCTCGGGGAGGTCGACGGCTGCAGATGCCTGCGCGGCGATGATATATTGGTGCGAAACGAAGCTTTCGTCGAGATGCGATTGGAACATGTGATCGCCGAGCACCCATTGGTGCGCCATGTCCCAATACGGTTGGGTATCTTTACGCGGAGCATAAACATATTCGGGATACTGGACGCCCTGCGGACCGCCGAAGCTTTGTTCCTTATCGAAGCCGTCCATTTGGCAGTGCGTACCGGGCATGTCGCTCGACGGCGCGTGGCACGCCGCAAACATCGCATACGCCGAATGATCGATGACGTATTGAAAGGCGAGGCTAACCGGTTGAAGCTTGACGACTTGGCCGGTCGAGATTCGGCCTTTGTCGGCAGTTTTGGCGCCCGGATAACCCATGAAAAGATTGTTGAAGCTGCGATTCTCTTGAACGATAAAGACGATGTGCTGGATCTTTCCGGCGCCGGTCTTAGACAGATGCTGGAGGGGCGTCTCGCTTTGAACGTACGACCCGCCGCCGCCGCACCCGCCGAGCATCGAGGCCGCTAGCCCCGAGGCCAGCAGCGTGCGAAACCAATGGTTCATGCCGCGTTACCTCACTTCTGCGATTTACTCGTCGTCTGGGGGACGAAGGTCATTTGGCCGATTCATAAAGAATTCCGGCCCCTTGGGTGCCCGAATGTGCACGAACTTGCGCGGGGGCTGACTGAAGTCGAAACAGTCGTCGGCCGGCGAGACGGCTCGAGTGTCGGCCGCGGCCATGTGGTGAAGGCCCCAGAGATTCTCGGCGAAGCGCAAAACGCTGGCCGTTTCATATTGCACGTGCGATACGTAGCCTTTTTTGGCGTAGGGCGAGATCACGAGCAGCGGCACGCGGAAGCCCAAACCGTCGTAGTCCTTATACGGCGGCGGCACGTGATCGTAGAGACCGCCCCAATCGTCCCATTGCACGAAAATGGCGGTGGTCTTCCAGAACTTGCTCTCCCCGACGGCGTTGACGACCGAGGCAACCCACGAGGGCCCGAAGCCGCCCCCGCAGCCGGGATGATCGGACTCTTCGCACGTAGGCGTCACCCAGGCGAAGGCCGGAAGATAACCGTTTTTGATGTGCGTGAGAATGAACTTCTGCGGCGCGACGACGTAACGCCAGTCGGGCCCGTTGTAGACATGATAGATGGCTTGATAACTCGACCATAAACTTCCGCCATCGCTACTCTTCGAAGCGAAACGGCTCGTATAGAAACGCCAGCTTTTGCCGGCATTGTCGAGCTCGTCACCGAGCGTCCGAGAGTCGAAACAGGGCTGCTGCTGCGGACCCGCCGGGTTACGGCCCGCGGTGATCGTATAGACGAGATCGCCGGAGGCGCCCTCACAGCCCCACTGGCCGGTCGGAACGTTCACACTGGCCTGCGCCTGACCGGCAATGATGTATTGATGCGCGACAAAACTTTCGTCGATCTGCGATTGAAACATCCGGTCGGCGAGCACGTATTGATGCGCCATTTCGAAATAGGGGCGCGTGTCTGAATGCAATGCATAGACGTATGCTGGGTTGGGCGGACCGCCGTAGCCGACACCCTCTTTATTAAAGCCGTTCATGCGGCACTTCTTGCCTGGTTCCGAGCCAACGCCGTTGCATGCAGCAAACATTGCTTGGGCGGAGTGGGCGATCGTGTATTGGCGCTTCAGGCTGATCGGCCTCAAGACGATCGTTTTACCGTTGGAGTTTTTTCCCGTGGTCGCGGTGTCGGCGCCGGGGAAGCCGTAGAAAAGATTGTCGAAGCTGCGGTTTTCCTGCACGATCCATATGATGTGGTCGATCTTTCCCGCGCCGGTTTTCCCGAGGTCTTGCAGCGTCGTGTCGGCCTGTGTGGGGATAGCAGAGGTCGAGTGCACCGCGCAGCCCGCGGTGGTTGCCGTAATTGCTAACGTTAGCGTGAGAGTCGTAACGCGTTTCATTCGCTATCCGGTGCCACGTACGACGGCGGCTGTTTGAGAAAGTATGATTTCGGGAGCTTCGAGCCGATGGTGTGGAATCTGCGCGGCGGCATATTTAGATTGAAGGCGTTGCCAATGCTGTTGGAGTGCGCGTCGTCCTGGCCGAGCGAACCGAGGCCCCAGTTTTCCTCGATGAAGCGCAGGATGCTGCCGAACTTATAGGTGGTATGTTCGACATGCGCTTTGACGCGCGACGAAACGATGATCATCGGAACGCGGAATCCCGGTCCACCCGTCCACGTGCGCGGCAGCGGCGGCGCGACGTGATCGAAGAATCCGCCCCAATCGTCCCACACGACGACGACGGCAGTAGAGTTCCAATACTTGCTTTGGCCGACCGCGTTGACGATCGATGCCACCCATTCGGGTCCGGAATCGGCAAGCGGCCCCTTACCGGGTTGGCACGGTGGATGTTTGCGTTCCATGGGATGGTCAGATTCGACGCCGTCGGGCGTAATCCAGGAAACTGCCGGTAACTTGCCGGCGTCAATGTCGCTGAATATCGCTTTATTGGTGCGCGTCACGTTGGTGTGCCACTCGTCGCTATAGCGTACCGCTTTGATGGCATCGAAAGCGCTCCAAATGCCGGCGGTGTCGCCATGCTCGCAGCCGCTCTCTTTCTGCACCGGCATGGCGTAGAACTTCCACGAAACGCCCTTGGCGTCGAGCAGATCGCGCATCGTGTCGTATTCCAAACACGGGAACGGGCCGCCGAATGGATAGACTTTCTGGCTTCCCTTTTTGATGACGGCGGTGACGACGCTGTCATTGGCGTCGCAGCCCCACGGGAAGTACGACGGATTGTCGATAAGCGCTTCGCTCGCGGAGATCTTCGTGCCGGCGGCGATGAGATCTTGATGGCCGGTGAAGCTTCCGCTGCCCTGCGTTTGGAAGGTGTGGTCGGCCAGCACGTACTGCGTCGCCATATCCCAGTACGGCTTGATTTCGTTGGGGTCGACGTATTGGTAAGAATACGTGCAGGTCGGAGTGCCTTCGCCGTTCGCGCCGAACTTCGTGACGTCCCAGCCATCCATCTTGTTGTGGTCCATCATCAAAAGATAGCCGGTGTGGATGTGGTCGAGATCTTGGTCCATTCCGAAGTTGCCGGGAAATCCTTTGCCGAGCAGCGAGACTTTGGTGAGCGGCACGCTGGTGGGCTTGGTGATTACCGGCATTCCGTCGGACCTACACGCATCGGCGACAGCCGAGGGCATCGTCTTGGCTTTGCCGGTCGTCGTTCCGTCGGCGCCGGGAAAGGTCGCGAAGAAATTGTCGAAGCTGCGATTCTCTTGAATCACGATCACGACGTGCTTTATCGTCGACTTCGACGGGGTGGAGTCGTGGTTTACTCTTAGGTTAGCGTTTGCCGCGTTGGCGGGGAAGCTCGGCGGAATCGCTTGCGACACGCCGCCACGGCAGGCGACGATGCCGGCCGTAAGCGTAAGTGCCGAAAAAATAAGGCTCGCAATGCGTGCCTTCACGTGATTTTACTCCGTGTCGACGGGCATCCCCGACGGTTTGTGGTGTAGGAAATAAGTGCGCGAGTACTTCGAGTTAAAGGCCTTAAACTTCCGCTTGCTTTGGTTATAGTTGAACATATCGACGATACTGGTGGAGGAGCAATCCGTCGTACCGATGCAGCTGAGCTTGAACGTATCTTCAATATATTTGATGATGCTACCGAAGCCATAAGTCGTTTGCGAGATCTCGTTCGCCGGAACGTAGGGAGAGATAACGATCATGGGTACGCGGAATCCCGGCCCACCCTGATTATCCTGGCCGGGCGGTGCGACCGAATCGTAGAAGCCCCCCCAATCATCCCAAACGACGATAATCGCCGTTGAGTTCCAATACGAGCTCTGGCCGACCGCGTTGACGACGCTGGTCACCCACGAGGGACCCGTATCCGACGGGTAACCGGGGTGGTCGGAGTTGTAGGAGTCGGGAATCACCCACGACATCTGCGCCAGCTTTCCGCTGGTGAGATCGCTGAAGATGTTTGTCTCCGGCCAGTTGACGTTGGTTCCCCACTCGCTGCCGTTGCGCACGCTCGCAATCACGTCGAACGCATTCCATAGCGCGCTCGAGGTGTTGCGTTTAAACGCTGGGACGTAGTACTTCCAGGTAATGCCGGCCGAATCGAAGAGGTCGGCGAGCGTCGTGTAGCTATACGAGCTGTACGGGAAGCGGTCGGTACATGGGAACGGGCCGACGGCTTTCTCGAATTTGAGACCGGTAGTAATGAGGCTGGTTTTCGTTCCGGCCGGCGAGTCGCAACCCCACGCCGCGTTGGCGGTCGGATCGTCGATGAGGCTGACGTCGCTGCCGATCGAGGTTCCTCCGCGAATCAAATCTTGGTGGGCGGTAAAACTCCCACTGCCTTGCGTAGAAAACATCGCGTTGGCGAGCCCGTATTGCGTAGCCATATCCCAGTACGGTTGAACGTCGCTCTGCCTCACATATTGATAGGGCAGCGCTTTTTCGGGCTTTCCGGTTACTTGGAAGATGATTTGGTTGAACGCGTCCATCTTACCGCCGTCGTAGGCGGTGAGATAGGAAACGTACAAATGGTTGAGGTTCTTATTATCTTCCAGCGGCACTTGGGATAGCGCGATCGTTTGCTGCTTCCACTTGCCGCCTTTCTTGACGCGCTCGAGGCCGGTCGTCGTTCCGGTCGCGCCGGGGAACTGCGCGAAAACGTTGTTGAAGGTGCGGTTCTCCTGAATTAATAGAACGATGTGTTGAATTGGCGTTCCCGCTTTATGGCGCGACGGGCCGCTGCTGCTCGTGCTTCCGGGTCCGGGAAGCGAGTTGCTGCTTCCGCCGCAAGCACTCAGCGCGAGACAAGCCGATAGGGCAAAAACGCAATAGGATACCGCTCGGGTTCTCATAGTGCTCCGCTCCCTTTCTCCGCGCCGTTCTTTGGCCGCGGGCGGGCGTTGTTTCCTCTATTAGCTATGAGCGTAGCGATAATAAAAGTTAACTTTAGTCGTAACTTTCGCGGACCGTTTCCAGCAACGTCTGACCGTACTCGACGAGCTCGCCGTCGCCGTCGAGTACGTCGACGCCGAATCCGGGATAAAGGCTAACGAAACGCTCCTGCTTCCAGCGAGCGACCGACCAGCGGTCGCGGGCACCCTTCTCGTACGGCCACGGCGGCATGCCTTCGCGGTCGGAACGGATGTCGCGGCCGTCCGAGGTGCTGACGCGCACCTGGAATCCTTCGACGCGCGCGATCTTCATTTCCAGCGTTCCGATCTTCATCTATGCCGTTACCTCGCAGAACGTAGCTAGGTCGATATTTCCCCCGGAAACGACGGCGACGATCGGTCCCTTCGCGTCTTCTTTCCTGAGTTTCCAAAGCGCCGCCGCGACGGCGAGCGCGCCCGCGCCTTCCGCGATTACGCGCGTCTTCTCGGCAAGCAGGCGCATAGCGCGGCTCGTTTCCTCGAGGGTTACGACGAGCGCGCCGTCGACGAGCGGCCGCAGGCGCTCCCACATCTGCGGGAAGAGGCTTTTCCCGCCGGCGCCGTCGACGAACGAGGCCTTCCAGCGCGGAAAGCCCGACGCTTTTCCCTGCTCGAGCGAAAATGCGAGCGGTGCCGCGGTTTCCGGCTCGGCGCTGTAAATTCCGGCGTTCGGTTTGAGCGCGCGGACGCCCGACGCGACGCCGGTCAGTAATCCACCGCCGCCGATCGGTGCGATCACCGTTTGCACTTGCGGTAGATCTTCCACGATTTCCAAGCCGATGGTCGCATTGCCGGCGATAAAATCGTCGTTATCGAAGGGATGCACGAAAGTGCCCTCGACACCGGGAAAAGCGCGGCGATCCATCGCTTCCCACCACGAATCGAATGGCACTTTCAATACTTCCGCACCAAGGGCGCGCATTCGCGCGATTTTCGTTTCCGGGGCCGTTTCCGGCGCGACGACTCTGCACGGCACGCCGATCATCCGGGCTGCGTACGCAAGACCTTGACCGGCATTTCCGGCGCTGGCCGTCCACACGCCGTACGCGCGCTGTTCCGGCAGCAGCATCGCCACCGCGTTCAAAGCGCCGCGCAGCTTGAATGAGTTGATCGGCTGGAGGTTCTCGAGCTTCAGGTAGATTTCGCGGTCCGGCGCAACGCCTTCGAGCTTAAGCAGCGGCGTGCGGACGACGGTTCCGGCAATTCGTCGCCGCGCGGCTTCGATGGCGTCGATGCTTATCGGATTCACGGGAGATGGTCGGGCTGACTGGATTCGAACCAGCGATCTCTAGTCCCCCAGACTAGCGCGATAACCAAGCTTCGCTACAGCCCGTTTCTTTTTGTCTTCCTCGTGCGCGTGCGCGTGCCGCCCACGGCATCTTTGAGCGACTTGCCCGCGACAAAGGCCGGCACCTTGCGCGCCGCGATTTTGATCGTTTCGCCGGTTTTTGGATTCCGTCCCTCACGCGCTTGCCGCGCTCGAACGACGAAACTCCCGAAAGGATTGAGCGCGACGCGGTCGCCCTTCTGCAGCGCCATCTTGATCTCGTTGAGAATCAGATCGATGATCTCTCCTGCGCGGCGCCGCGATAGCTCCGCTTCGGCGGCGACGGCATCTATCACATCGGCTTTCGTCACGTCGCATCTCCTCGTCCGGCAACGGTGGGCGAGTTGAGTTCGCTCACTTTGTCAGGATTTCCGCCAAGGCGCGGAGCGCCAGCAGATACCCTGACGCGCCCAGCCCGCTGATGACGCCGCGGCAAGCGGCCGCCGTCACGCTCGACCGGCGAAATGCCTCGCGCGCCGCAACGTTCGAAATGTGGACTTCCACCACCGGAATCCCGATTGCTCTAATCGCATCGGCGATGGCATACGAGTAATGGGCGTACGCTCCGGGATTAATGACGACGCCGTCGCGCGTCTTTCGTGCCGCGTGCAATGCGTCGACGATGGCGCCTTCGGAGTTATACTGCTCGCACGAAACGTCGATGCCCATGCCTTTGGCGCCGTGAACGACGGACTGGTCTAACTGCGCAAGCGTTTGAGTTCCGTAGATCTCGGGCTCGCGCTCGCCCAGCAGATTGAGGTTGGGCCCGTTGACGACCAGCACGCGCATCGTTGCTGCCTTCTTGGAAGGAAAAGCGCCGGCCTCCGCACCAGACGCGGATTCATGCCCGACAAGCTCGTCGCCGCGACGGCTCCCGAAGCCGGCGTTGCGCTCGCCGCCGCGATTACGACCGATCTGGTCAGCGAGATTCGCAACCGCCACGACCTTTGGCCGACCGCCACTGCGGCGGTGGGGCGATTGGCTACGGGCGCAGCACTCTTTGGTGCCGGACTCAAAGGAAACGAACGAATCTCGCTGCAGATCGCCGGAAACGGCCCGCTGGCGACGTTGGCCGCCGACTCGTGGCTTCTCGACGAACGCACCGCCGCGGCCCGCGGTTATACCCGCTATCCGCGCGTCGACCTTCCGATCGACTCACGCGGCAAATTCGACGTCGCCGGCGCCATCGGCTCGGGTTCGCTTCAAGTCACTCGTTCGAGTGACGTGGCAAAGCCTTACGTCGGGGTCGTGCCCCTGCGCTCCGGAGAGATCGCCGACGACATTGCCGTGTACCTAGCGCAATCCGAACAGATTCCGTCGGTCGTTGCACTGGGCGTGCTGGCCAATCCCAACGGCGTCCTTGCAGCCGGCGGTATTATTGCGCGCGCCCTTCCGGGCGCCGACGAACGCCATCTGGCGGAACTGGAAAGACGCGCCGCCCAAATGCCGCCGGTAACGCAGCTTATCTCGCATCGCCCCGACGCTGAAGCGCTGTTGCGCGAGCTGGCCGGTAACTGGGAACTGCGCGCGCAGCAAGTTTTCGACATCCGCTTCGCCTGCCTGTGCTCGCGCAGACGAGTCGAGTCGGTTTTGCTGGCAATGGGGGTCGAGGAGCTGCTGCAGCTCGCCTCGGAACGAGAACTTACCGAAGCGACGTGCGAATATTGCAAGACGACGTACGCTTTTACCGCGGAGGATCTTCGTGAGTTGGTGGCGCGATTATAAAGCGATGCGCCTAAGCGCGCACGCGCACGAAACGGCGCGAGCCGACCGATAACACGGCCGCGGTGCCGGCCGCCCACTGGGCATTCGCATCGCGCACGACCTCGCCGTCGATCTTGACGGCGTTACCTGAGATCAGCCGTTCGGCCGCGCGCCGGCTCTCGGCAAACCCTGCCTTGACCAGCAGCTCGGTGACGCGCGTACACTCACCCAAGTCAATTTCCGGGATATCACCGGTCGGAATTTCCTTGCGCTGCACGGTACGCTCGAAAAAGTCGCGCGCGGCCGCTGCTGCGTCTGCACCGTGGTACCGGGCAACGACGTCGACGGCGAGCTGTTTCTTCTCCTCCATTGGATTGGCCGAGCCCGATGCAAGCGCCGCTGCCAGTGCCTCGGATTGCGGCCGCGAGCGAAATGCTGCCAGCCGCGAATACGAGCCGATCAACTCGTCGGGTATGCTCATCAGCTTTCCGAACTGCGTGCCCGCCGGCTCGTCAATACCCACGTAATTGTCGAGGGACTTACTCATCTTCTTGTGTCCGTCAAGTCCGACGAGCAGCGGTACGGTCGCGCAGATCTGCGGATGTTGCCCGAGTTCGCGTTGGTAGTGCCGCCCGAGCAGGAGATTGAAGAGCTGGTCGGTTCCGCCCAGCTCGACGTCGGCCTCAATTGCCACCGAGTCGTACGCCTGCGCGACCGGATAGAGAAACTCGTGCAGTGAAATCGGGGCACCGCGTCCGTAGCGCTCGCTGAAATCGTTGCGTTCGAGCATCTGGGCGACCGTCGTTTTTGCCAGCAGTTTTACGAGATCGGCCAGGTTCAGCTTGTCGAGCCACTCCGAGTTATAGCGCACCTCGATGCGCTCCAGGTCGAGCACCTTGCCGGCCTGCACGCGGTACGTCTCCATGTTGGATTCGATCTCTTCCGGCGACAGCTGCGGGCGCGTCACGTTGCGTCCGCTCGGGTCGCCGATGCGGGCGGTGAAGTCGCCGATGATCAGGGTCACGCGATGCCCGGCTTCGGCGAACCGCTGCAAGCGGTAGAGCACCACCATATGCCCGAGGTGCAGATCGGGACTGGTTGGATCGATTCCCAGCTTAACGCGCAACGGGCGGCCCAAGCGCAGTCGCTCCGCAAAGTCCGCCGGTGTCTCAACGTGTTCGAAACCCTCGAGCAACTGCTCGGACATTGTCGCGCTCACGCGCGCAGCTCGATCATGGTAACGCCGGTCGAACCTTCTTCTTCGTTGCCGTAACGCAGGCTCTTGACCGCCGGGTGCGCGCGCAGATACTCCTGAAGGCCGCGCCCGAGCATTCCCGTTCCCTTTCCGTGAATCAGCCGGAGCTCGGAGCTGCCGGCGAGCATCGCATCGTCAATCCATCGTTCGACCACCGGCTCGGCTTCGGCGTAACGCTTACCCCGGACGTCGAGCGCGACCGTGGCACGTTCCGCCGCACTCAAACGCGTCTCGGCGCTCGCGCCGCGGCGCGATCGCGTAACCGAAGCTCGTTCGCTACGCACGTCGCTCTTTTCCACGGCCAGCTTCATTGAACCGATGGAAACGAGCAACCTTTCGCCCCAATCTTCAGCGACCGTCGCACTTTGATTCAACGTCAGGACGCGTACGTGGTCGCCGGGTGCGTAGGTTCTGCTCTCCGGCTCCTCGGTTCCGGCGCCGGGCCGAATTCCCAAATCGCGGCGAATGGCCTCGACGGTTTCGGCAAGTCGCGCCGTCTGCGCGTGACTGACCCGCACTTTTCGCCGCTGGACCGCGTCGGCCGCCGCTTCGTCGGCGCGCCGCTGCAGATCTCGCACGAAATCGCGCAGTCCTTGCTGCAGCCGTTCCTCGGCGCGCGCCCCAAAGCGCCGGCGTTCTTCGTCGAGATCGCTACGCTCGCGCCTCACTCGCTCGAGCTCGCGCGACGCGTCACGCCGTTCCTCGAGCAGCCGAGCGCGCTCTTCGCGCAGCTCGCCGCTGCGCAAAGAAAGCTCGGCCAGCGCGCTCTCGTAGTCGCGCTCGCGGCTCTCCAGCAACGCGGCAGCTCGATCGACGATGGCGGGATCGATGCCGAGCCGCGTCGCCAGGGGAAACGCCAGCGACTGTCCGGGCATTCCGACGTCCAGCTCGAACGTCGGCGCGAAGGTCGAAGGGTCGAAACGGACGCTGGCGTTTGCGACGCCCGGCGTGGCGTGGGCGAAGAGTTTGAGCTCGACGGAATGCGTCGAAACGATAGCCCGCGCGCCGCATACCAGCAGCCGCTCTAACATCGCGATCGCCAGCGCCGCGCCGGCGGTGGGCTCGGTTCCCCCGCCGATCTCGTCGACGACGGCCAGCGTGCGGGCGTCGGCATCGTCCAGCATCTCCCGCATCCGCTTCAGGTGCGCGGAAAATGTTGAAGCATTTGCGGTAACCGATTGCTCGTCGCCGATGTCGGCGACAATTCGTTCGAAGCGGCCGATTCGTGTGCCGGCCGCCGCCGGCAACTGCATGCCACAGTACGTCATCACCACAAAGAGGCCGGCCATTTTTAGGGCGACGGTTTTCCCGCCCATATTCGGACCACTGATCACTAGCAATCGCGTCGCTTCGTCGACCGCCAGCGATTGCGGCACGGCGCGGTCTTCAAGCAGTGGATGGCGCCCGCGCTCGATGCGCATCTCCGGCTCGTCGCTGAGCTCTGGTGGGACGGCATCGCTGCGGCGTGCCAGCTCGGCTTTTGCGACCAGTAGATCGAGCACGGCGAGCATCTCGACGTTGGCCTCAATCGGATCGGCGTGTCGCGCAACGGCTCGCGACAGCTCGTCTAAGATGCGCTGGATCTCGCGCTCTTCTTCGATTTGCAACGTGCGGACGCGATTGTTCGCCTCAAGCGCGGCTAGAGGCTCGACGAACAGCGTCTGACCGCTCGAACTGGTGTCGTGCACGATGCCGGGAAGCACACCGCTGAACTCGGCCTTGATCGCCACCACGAACCGGTCGTTGCGCATGGTGACGATGCGGTCCTGAACCGCCTTGGAATATTTCGTCGAGTTCAAGATCGAGGTCACGCGCTCGCGCGCGTCGGCTTGCGCTTGCGAGAGGCCACGGCGAATGCGCCCCAGCGCCGGCGATGCGCGCTCCAGGACGGTTCCGCGCTCGTCGATCGCATCCACGATAGCACGCGTTACCTCGCGCAGCGATGTGTAGGCGGCAACGACGTCGCTGAGGTCGGCATGCTCGCGGGCCGCGCGGTGCGCCGATGCCGCCGCCGCGAGCGCGTCGCCGATTGCCCTTAAGTCGGGGGCGACTAGCGTTCTCCCGAGCGCCGCCGCCTCGGTCAACGGCGCCGTTTCGACCGCGCGCATGATCTGAAGATCGGCTCCGGCTACGAGCGATCGCACCGCTTCGGTGCGGCGCTGCTCGCGGCGCACCAGATCGTAATCGGCGTAAGGCTCGAGCGCTAGTGCCCGAACATGGCCGCGCTGGGTATGCGTCGCACCAACAACGCGATCGCGAACGCCGGCAAAATCGAGCGCCTCGAGTGTTCGCGAATCTGCAAGCGTCATCGCACGAAAGGGATTAAACGGAGAGCTTCTTTTGTACCAGTTCGTTGACCAGCGCCGGATCGGCTTTCCCGCGCGATGCCTTCATCACCTGACCGACAAGAAATCCGGCGACGTTCGTCTTGCCGGCCCGGAAATCGGCGACGACGGCCGCATTGGCCGTCAGCACGCCGTCGACCAGCGCTTCGATGGCGGCCGGATCGCTGGTCTGCGCAAGGCTTTCACGGTCGACGACGGCGACGGGCGAGCCCGCGCCGTCCCACATGCGAACGAGCAGCTCTTTAGCGATCTTCGAGTTGATTTTCTTGGAGTCGACGAGCGCGATCAGCTCGGCCAAATGTTCGGGCGAGACCTTCGATTCGGCGACGGCAACATCGTGCTCGTTGGCCAAGCGCGAGAGCTCACCGAGAACGAAGTTGCTGGACTGCTGCGCGTTGCCGCTGATGGCCACGACGCGATCGAAATAACCGCTCAGGGAAACATTGTCGACTAACTGCGTCGCCTGTCGCGAACCCAGGCCGTACTCGCGCGCGTAGCGCTCGAAACGTTGCCACGGAAGTTCGGGTAGCTGCGCGCGCAACCGGTCGACGTCGGCAGCGGCGATCTCCAGCGGCACCAGGTCGGGGTCGGGGAAGTAGCGATAATCGTGCGCCTCTTCTTTGCTGCGCATTGGATGAGTTACGCCGTGCACTTCGTCCCAGCCGCGTGTCTCCTGGATGATTCGCTCGCCGGCGCGCAGCGCGGCAACCTGGCGCTCGATCTCGCTCTCGATCGCGCGCTCGACCGAACGGAACGAGTTCATATTCTTGATCTCGGTCTTCGTGCCGAGCTCGGTCGAACCGACGGGCCGGATCGAAACGTTGGCATCGCACCGCAGCGAGCCTTCTTCCATCTTCACGTCGGAGACGCCCAGAACGAGCAACGTTCGGCGCAACGATTCCAAATACGCGACCGCATCGGCCGCGCTGTGCAGTTCGGGCTCCGAAACGCACTCCATCAACGGTACGCCCGCACGGTTGAAGTCGAGCAGCGAATAAGAACTGCCGGCAATCCGTCCGTCGCCCGAACCCGCGTGCGTAGATTTACCGGTGTCTTCTTCGAGATGGATTCGCGTCAGACGGCACTCTCGCATGGTTCCGTCGTCGAGCCAATATTTGACCGATCCGCCCATCGTTAGCGGCATGTCGTACTGCGAAATCTGGTAATCCTTGGGCATGTCCGGATAGAAATAGTTCTTCCGGTCGAATTTCGAAAACGACGGAATCTTGGCGCCGAAGGCGAGCCCAGCGTTGACGGTATGCTCGAGTGCCTTTGCGTTCGGTACCGGCAAGGCGCCCGGCATTCCCAGACAGACGGGGCAGACTTTGGTGTTCGGCTCGCCGCCGAACTCGTTGGCGCAGCCGCAGAACATCTTCGTCTTAGTCTTGAGCTCGACGTGGCATTCGATGCCGACGACCGCCTCGTATTCGACGTTCATGCGCGCACCGCGCCCAGCGCCGGACGATGCGCGGCCGCATGCCCCGTCGCCGCTTCGTAGGCATGCGCCACGTCGAGGAGCAACCGTTCGGCGAAGAGTGGCGTGGTAAGCTGCAGTCCCAGCGGCATCGGAAGGCTTCCGCCTTCGGGCGTCGCCCAGCCGCACGGAACGGAGAGCGCGGGCAGCCCGGCCAACGCCATCGGAATCGTATAATAATCCATCAAATACATGCTGTACGGATCGCTCTTGGCGTTAAAGACGAAGGCCGGACAACTGGCTGCCGGACACGCTATTGCGTCGCACTGCGCGAAGGCGCGCTCGAAGTCGCGCGCGATCAACGTTCGCGCTTTCTGCGCGCGGACGTAGTAGGCGTCGTAATAGCCGCTCGAGAGCGCGTGCGTACCGATGAGAATGCGGCGCTTGACCTCGGGGCCGAAGCCGGCCGCGCGCGTGCTGTCGTACATGGCGCGCACGACGGCACCGTCGACGCGCAAACCATAACGCACGCCGTCGAAGCGCGCCAGATTTGACGAGCACTCCGCCGGCGCGACTAAATAATAGGTCGGCACGCCGTAGTCGGCCGTCGGAAGCGAAACCTCGACGAGCTCGGCTCCAAGGCGCTCCAGATCAGCGTACGCTTTTCGGTAGATCGCGTCGAGGTCGGCGCCCAGCGTCTTGGTATCGAACTCGCGGACGATGCCGACGCGCAGGCCGCGCAGATCGTCGCGCCACGAACCGGCGGTTGGCTCGAGCGGCTTGTTAATTGACGTCGAATCCATTGGGTCGTAACCGCCCATAGCGTCGTAGGCAAGTGCGGCGTCTTCCACCGTGCGTGTCAGCGGACCGATTTGATCGAGGCTCGAGGCAAACGCTATGAGACCATAGCGCGAGACGCGACCGTAGGTTGGCTTGAATCCGACGAGGTTGCAGAACGCACCCGGTTCGCGAATGGAACCGCCCGTGTCGCTACCCAAACCAATGGCCGCTTCATAGGACGCCACAGCGGCAGCCGAGCCGCCACTCGATCCGCCGGGAACGCGTGAGAGGTCGTAGGGATTGCGCGTAACGCCTAGTGCGGAGTTCTCACACGAACTGCCCATGGCGAACTCGTCACAGTTTGCCTTGCCGATCGGGATTCCGCCGGCTTCGAGAATGCGCGCGACGGCGGTCGCCGTGTACGGCGCGATCCAGTTCTCGAGAATCTTGCTGCCGCAGGTTGTGCGCGTGCCTTCCAAACACATGTTGTCTTTAACTGCGACCGGCACGCCGGCCAGCGGAAGGTGCTCGCCGGCGCGAATCCGCTCGTCGACGCGGCGCGCTTGCGCGCGCGCGAGATCGTCGAGAACGGTGAGATACGCACCGACCTCTCCTTCGACCGAACGAACGTGCGCCAGAGTTGCTTCGGCGATCTCGAGCGCACCGGCTTGCTTCGCATTGACCTGTGCGGCGATACCGGCGGCGCTGCGTTCGATAATTTCGGACACGCGCTTACTCCGCGATGATCCGCGGCACGCGGAAAAATCCACCTTGGCGCTGCGGCGCGGCGGAGAGCACGGTCTCGCGATCGAGGCACGGACGCAACTCGTCGTCGCGCGTCACATTGCGCGACTCGACGACCTGAGCCGTGGCCGGGACGCTGGCAATATCCAGATCGGCCAGCGCGTTCACGTGGCCGAGCAGATCTCCGAGCTGCTTTCCAAAGCGCTCGATCTCGTCGTCGGTCAAAGCAAGGCGCGCTAATTTCGCGACGTAACGGATATCGATCGCGTCATTCGCCACGGCAATACTCGAATCTGACCAGCGTCTCCACGTGGCCGGTCTGCGGAAACATATCAAATGGCTGCACGGTGGTAGGGCGGTATCCGTTGGCCACGAGGTACTTGGAATCCCGTGCCAGCGTTGCCGGGTCGCACGAGAGGTACCACAAAAGCGGCACCCGAGCGGTCGCAATTGCGCCGAGCGTTACCTCGTCGGCGCCTTTGCGCGGCGGGTCGAGGAAGACGGCGCCGGCATCGTGCAGAGCGGAGCGCAGTCCCGGTGCGTCGACCAGCCGTTCCACCCGCCCGGCTTCGAAGCGTGCCTGAAGGCCGTTGCGCTGCGCGTTGGCCTTCGCCTCGGCAAAGGCATGCAGATTCTCTTCAACACCGTAAACGCTCCAGCCATGTTTGGCGAAAAAGAGCGAAAAGGTACCGATGCCGCAGTAGAGATCCACCACGCGACCGGCCGGCGACAGGGACGGCTCGAGAAACGCAAAGATGCGTCCCACCATTTCGACGTTGACTTGAAAGAACGACGCAGCCGAAACGCGATAGCGCAGGCCGCCGACGGTCTCTTCAATTTCCGCCTCGCCGGCCAGCTGTTTGTGGCGACGCCCGAGAATCACGTTCTCGGAGGTCAGGTCGAACGAGTTGCTCACCCCGGCGAGCCGCGGAATCTCGCGCATCAGCATCGGTGCGGTGGCTTGCGTGTTATTCGAGGGTCTTACGGTCGTTACGGTCATCACGAGATCGCCGCTCGCCGCGTCGCTGCGGGCTACGATGTGTCGCGCGTCATCGAGAACGGCGCCGATCGTAGCATCGTCTCGCAAAGCGGCCAGACGCGAAAGCGCGGCGTCTAGCGGCGGCGTCACAATGGGACACGCATCGATTGCAACGACGCCGTGCGAGCGCTGCCGATAAAAACCTAGCGCCGGCGGCTTCACCCGATGGTTTACGACCAGCGACATTTTGTTCCGGTAGGCGCGAGGCTCGCTCATGCCGATGGTTTCGGCGACGTCGACGCCGGTCAAACCGCCGATGCGCTCGAGCGCGTTGCGCACCACGTCGCGCTTCCAGCGCAGCTGGGCAGAATAGGCAAGATGCTGCACCTGGCAGCCGCCGCAGATGCCGAAGACCGGACAGAACGGCTGCGCGCGCTCCGGCGACTCCAACAGGATCTGCAGCAGAAGCGCCACGGCGTACTTCGGTTTGACGTCAGAGACGCGAACGCGCGCTCGCTCTTGCGGGAGTGGCCCAAAACAGAAGACCGCCATGCCTTCGGTGCGGCCGACGCCTTGGCCGTTAGCGAGAAGGTCGGTAAAC
Organism: uncultured bacterium; assembly: GCA_964568035.1. Classification (GTDB taxonomy): domain Bacteria; phylum Vulcanimicrobiota; class Vulcanimicrobiia; order Vulcanimicrobiales; family Vulcanimicrobiaceae; genus Cybelea. The sequence continues at coordinate 891 of CAZMPP010000012.1, read as the reverse complement.
TCGAGCTCGATCTCCGCGCCGCGTTGGAGGGGCGCCGGTCGTTTAGGCGCTGTGTCTCTGCTCGTCAAGCGCCTTTAGAAGAGAGTTCGCTTCGTCGATCAGCTCTTGAATGCGATTCGTCGTTGGATCCTCGCGACGATCGCCCGAGGCAAAGCGAATTGCAGCGACCCCAAGTACCGTTCCTAAGGCGGCGAGACCGACACCGAAGCCGATCCAGAAGAGCATGCGCCCAAGCCGATGCTCGTCGCGGCTCTCGGTCCGATCCGGTTCGGGTGATGCGTTCGGCGAGTGCATGCCCGAAAGATTCGCTTCGGGGGGATGCCGGGCCCTGGTCAGCCCTTCGCCTCGAGGTGGTGCCGCGAGTCGAGCTCGACGAGTCGCGCGCCGTCGGGCTCGAACGCGATGCGAGTAATCCCGCCGGGCGTGAAGCGCAGGCTCAGGTTATCGCTTGGGATTCCATGTTCGCGACCCAGCAGCGAGAGCGCGGCATGCAGGGGGCCGGCGTGCGTGACGACGACTATGCGCCCACCGCTATGGCGGTCGCGTGCCTCGCTGAAGAACGACTCGACACGAGCACCAACTTGTTCGAACGATTCGCCGCCCTGCGGCGCATAAAGCTTTGCCGCCGTCGAACCGCGTCCGGCAAGATGCGGATTGGCCGCAACAATTTCATCCCACGTCAGGCCTTCCCACGCGCCGAAATCAAACTCGCGCAGTCGCGCATCCGGCACGACCGCTATGGCGTGTGGCTCGGCGATTGCGCTCGCCGTCTCCATTGCACGCGCGAGGTCGCTGGAGTAGAGCGCGTCTATCGTTTCCTCGCGAAGCGCCTCGGCGATCGCCACGGCGTGCGCGCGACCCCGCTCGGAGAGCGGTAGGTCCGTGCGGCCT